>JADFRV010000156.1 GCA_022561095.1 Chloroflexota bacterium
CCGGTACAGCGACTTCTCGCAGGTGAGGCCTATCGCCAAGCTGGTGGTGGGCGAGGAGCAGACGGTGCTGGGCGACGTCTCGTCGGTCGGCGCGGGCATGGTCGGTCGCCGCAAGGCCAGCGAGGCGGTGATCGGAGATGAGACGGGGACGCTGCGGGTAGTCTGGTGGGGTCAGACTTACGTGGCGCGCCAGTTGAGGGAGGGCATGAAGATCGCCCTGAGCGGCAAGGTCACGGCCTTCAGCGGCCGGATACAGATGGAGAACCCGGAGTGGGAACCGATCGAGGAGGAGTCGCTGCACACGCGCCGGCTGGTGCCGGTGTACCCGGGCACGGAGCGCTTGCCCCAGCGTCTGGTGCGGCGCCTGGCCCGCGAGGCTGTGGACGCCTTCGCGGACCGGTTGGAGGAGACGTTGCCGGAGGAGGTCAGGCGGCGTCTGAGGCTGCTGCCGGTGACGCAGGCGATGCGTCAGATGCACATCCCCGAGTCGTCGCAGCAGGCGGCGGAGGCGCGTAGGCGGTTCGCGCTGGAGGAGCTGCTGCACATAGAGTTGGGCGTGGTGCGACGGAGGCTTGCGTGGCAGGCGGCGGGGGCGGCGCCGAAGCTGACGCTGTCACAGCCTGTCCGCGACGGCTTCGTCCGCTCTCTGCCGTTTGATCTGACGGCGGCCCAGCGGCGGGCGGTCGACGAGGTGCTGCGGGACATCGGGGAGAGCGTGCCGATGAGCCGGTTGCTGGAGGGCGACGTGGGCAGTGGCAAGACGGTGGTGGCCGCCGTGGCGCTGCTGGCGGCGGTGGCCAGCGGCTACCAGGGCGCTATCATGGCCCCAACGGAGGTTCTGGCGGAGCAGCACTACCGCACGTTCTGCAGCCTATTCTCAGGTGGTGATGAGGAAGGGCTGTGGCGGGACGTATTCTCGCCGGAGTATCTGAAGGAGCCGCTGCGGATAACGTTGCTGAGGGGGAGCCTGAAGACCGCGGAGAAGGCGGCGGCCCAGGACAGCATCGCGCAGGGGGAGACGGACATCGCTATCGGCACGCAGGCGCTGGTCCAGAGTGAGGTCTCGTTCCAGCGTCTGGGCCTGGTGGTGGTGGACGAACAGCACCGCTTTGGCGTGGAGCAGCGTGCGGCGTTGCGGCAGAAGGGTGTCAGCCCGCACACGCTGGTGATGACCGCCACGCCGATCCCCCGCACCCTCGCCCTCACCGTCTACGGCGACTTGGACATTACCGTCTTGGACGAGATGCCGCCGGGGCGGCCGCCGGTCAAGACTTATCGCCTGCGACCGGACCAGCGCCAGCAGGCGTATGACTTCCTGCGCAAGCAGGTAGGCGCCGGACGGCAGGCGTACGTCATCTGTCCGCTGGTGGAGGAGTCTGAGGCGGTGGCGGCGCGGGCAGCGGTGCAAGAGTACGAGCGGCTGTGCAGCGATGTGTTCCCAGACCTGCGCCTAGGCCTGTTGCACGGCCGCATGACGCCGGGGGAGAAGGATGCGGTGATGCGCGAGTTCCGGGACGGGGGCCTCCATATGCTGGTGTCCACGGCGGTGGTCGAGGTTGGGATCGACGTCCGTAACGCGACCGTGATGCTGGTGGAGGGCGCGGACCGGTTCGGGTTGGCCCAGCTGCATCAGTTCCGGGGCCGCGTACGGAGGAGCAGCGAACAGGCCTACTGCCTGCTGCTGTCGGAGAACCCGTCGGAGGAGGCGCAGGAGCGGCTGCGCATCATGGAGACGACCCACGACGGCTTCAAGCTGGCCGAGGAAGACCTGCGTATCCGCGGGCCGGGAGAGTACTTCGGAACGCGACAGTCCGGTTTGCCCGACCTCAAGGTTGCGCGTTTAACAGATGTGGCCTTCATCGAGCAGGCCCGCGCGGAGGCGGTCCGCCTGCTGGAGGCCGATCCGGAGATGGAGCAGCCGCAGCACCGGGCGCTGGCGGCGCGAATGGAGGAGCTGTGGGGTCGCATCACGGCGGAGGTGTCCTAGCGCCGCCGCCCTGAGGCTGGTACAATCGGGGTTGCGAATGCCGCCCCATTTCGGGGCGGTATGGTGCTTTCAGGAGACCGATGATTAAGCAAGAGTTGGAACGCGTGATATCGGAGGCGGTACGCCGGGCGCAGGACGCCGACGACCTGCCCGCCGTTGCTGTGCCGGAGACCACCCTGGAGCGGCCTCAGCGCCCGGAGCATGGCGATTACGCTTCCAGCCTGGCGCTGCGGCTGGCCCGCTCGGCGCGGATGAGCCCTCTGGAGATAGCGGCGATCATCGCCAAACACACGGAGGTGGAGGAGGCTGTAGCGTCGGTGGACGTGGCGCCGCCGGGGTTCGTGAACTTCCGCCTGGCGCCGTCCTGGCTGGCGGCGCAGGTGGACGCCGTCCTCCAAGCGGGCGAGCGCTTCGGGGACGTTTCCCTGGGTAAGGGGGAGTCACTTCAGGTGGAGTACGTATCGGCGAATCCGGTGGGGCCGATCCACGTGGGCAACGGTCGCGGCCTGGCGTTGGGGGACACGCTGGCCAACGTTCTCGCCGCCGCGGGCTACCAGGTACAGCGCGAGTACCTGGTGAACGACGCCGGCACGCAGACGGAGACGTTCGCTGGCACACTGTACGCCCGCTATCAGCAGTTGTTCGGACGCGAGGTGGAGATACCGGCGGGCGGTTACCCAGGCGAGTACATGATCCACCTGGCGGAGAGGCTGAAGGAGGAGAAAGGCGACTCCCTGCTGGCGCCGCCGGGGGAGCCGTACCCGCCGGAGCTGCACGACCTGGGCGTGGCGCGGATGATGGACGTCATCAAGGACGACCTGACGATGGTGGGCGTCCACTACGACCGCTGGTTCTCCGAGCGGTCGCTGTACGCGGACGGCACGTACGAGAAGGCGATGGCGCACCTGCGGGAGGGCGGCTTCGTGACGGAACGCGAGGGCGCCGTGTGGCTCTCCGCCTCGGAGCTGGGGGACGAGAAGGACAACGTGCTGGTGCGGTCGACGGGCGCGCCCACCTACTTCGCGTCGGACGTCGCCTACCACTACGACAAGTTCATAGTTCGCGGTTTCCAGCACGTGATCAACGTCTGGGGCGCCGATCACCAGGGGCACGTGCCGCGGATGAAGGCGGCGGTGGCGGCGCTGGGGGTGGAACCTGAGCGGCTGACGATAATCGTCTACCAGCTCGTCACCCTGAAGCGGGGCACGGAGGTGGTGCGCCTGTCCAAGAGGGCGGGCGAGATCGTCACGCTGCGGGAGGTGGTGGAGGAGGTGGGGGCGGACGCGGTGCGCTTCTTCTTCGTGTCGAGGGCGGCCGATTCGCACATGGACTTCGATCTGGAGCTGGCGAAGCGGCAGAGCGCCGAGAACCCCGTCTACTACGTGCAGTACGCCCACGCGCGCATCGCCGGCATTCTGTTGCATGCGAAGGAGCGGATCTCGTCGTTCGACGACGGCGACGTCTCGTTGCTGACCCACGAGTCGGAGCTGGCGTTGGTGCGCAAGATGCTCCAGCTGCCGGAGCTGGTGGAGGGTGTTGCCCTCAGCCTGGAGCCGCACCAGCTCCCGTACTACGCGATGGACCTGGCGACGGCGTTTCACGACTTCTACGAAAAGTGCCGCGTGGTGTCCGATGATGAGGCGCTCTCCAAGGCACGACTGAAGCTGGTGGCGGCGGCGAAGCTGGTGCTGGCGCGGGCGCTTGGGCTCATCGGCGTGAGCGCGCCGGAGCGGATGTAGGGCTTCGCCAGCGTATGCCGGAGCTCCCCCTATCGACCAGCGGCAAGACGGCGGCGGCGGTCGCCAGGGCCTGCGCTCGGGAGGCCGGCCGGATCGCCATGGACGCCTTCGGACGGCGTCAGGACGTGCAGGTCAAGGGCCGCGGTAACTTCCTGACCGAGACCGATCTGGCGGCGGAGCGGGCCGTGCTGGCGATTCTCCGAAAGGAGTACCCCGAGCACGAGTTGCTGGCCGAGGAGTCGGTCGCGGAACCGAAAGGTGAGGGGTGGATGTGGGTGGTGGACCCGCTGGACGGCACGCACAACTTCTCGCGAGGGATACCGTACTTCGCGTTCAACATCGCTCTCTGCTACGGGCGTGAGCCGCTGCTGGGGCTGACCTACGCCCCGGCCACGGGCGAGGAGTTCTTCGCTGAGAATGGTAAGGGGCTGACGGTAAACGGGCAGCCGGCGCGGGCCTCGACGGCGGAGAGGCTGAGCGACTGCGTGCTGGGGGTGGACCTGGGCTACGAGGACGCACGGGCGGCGCGTATGTTGGAGCTGGTGGCGGAGGTGTGGCCGGTGCAGAGCGTGCGGGTGATGGGCAGCGCCGCTTTAGGGCTGGCCTACGCCGCCTGCGGCCGCTACGACCTGTTCATGCACTACTTCCTCTACCCGTGGGACATCGCGGCGGGGATCGTGCTGGTCAAGGAGGGCGGTGGCGCTGTCCTGGACCGCGACGGCGGCGCTGCGAGCATCGACAGCGAGGGGGCGGTGGCGGGTGCGCCGGGCGCGGTGGAGGGGATGCTGTCGCTGGCCCGCGACCGGCCGTGGCGGGGGTAGAGAGAAGTACTAGTCCGCGTCTTCCCGCAGGGCGCGGTAGAGGGGGATAGGGGAGGGGATGCCTTTCATGACCGCCGGGCCCAGCGGCTCGAACTCCACGTCTTCTAACCCGTCTGCGACCTGACTGGCGGTGGCCTCGGAGGTGATGACCTCGCCGGGGGCAGCCAGGTCAACGATTCGAGAGGCGATGTTGACGTCGTTGCCCACGAGGTCGTCACCGCGGTGAACCGGCCGCCCACTGTGGATGCCGATGCGCACCCAGAGGGGGAAGTCGGAATCCGCCGCCTCGACTTCGAAGCGTTCTTGGAGGGCTAGGCCTGTCGCCACCGCGTCGCAGGGGTTGTCGAACGAGAGCATGAGGCCGTCTCCCAGCTCCTTGACGATGCGAGCGCCCGGCGGCAGGGACTCCCGCACGAGCCGCTCCTGCATCACCAGCAGGTCGACGGCAACGGCGTCGCCGCGGAGGGCGGTGAACTCGGTGAAGCCGACGAGGTCGGTGAACATGATGGTGCACTCTGCAGTGGCTGCGAGAGCCGTGCGGTCGGCGCTCATGAGGGCTCAACCTCGATGTCGCCGGAGACGGAGTCCACGCGCAGGAGGAAGTCAGCGCCTTGGGGACATTCACACTCGATCTTGCCACTGAGGGAACGGAGCCTGGTCTGGGGGAGGCGCCCGGAGGGCACCCTGATGGCTATCTGGCCTGACACTGTGCGGATTCTGACGGCATCGGTGCCGTCCGTACCCAGATCGACGTTTCCGGACACGGTGCGGACCGTGACAC
>JADFRV010000157.1 GCA_022561095.1 Chloroflexota bacterium
TACGACTCGTTCACCTACACCGCGCTCGTCACCCTGGAGGCGCTGGGCTTCTGCAAGCCCGGCGAGGGCGGCGCCTTCGTCTCCGGCCAGCGCACCGCCCCCGGCGGCGACTTCCCCCTCAACACCAACGGCGGCGGCCTCTCCTACACCCACCCCGGCATGTACGGCATGTTCCTCCTCATCGAGGCCGTCCGCCAGCTCCGCGGCGAGTGCGGCGAGCGCCAGGTCCCCGGCGCCAAGCTCGCCTGCGTCAACGGCACCGGCGGCACCCTCTCCTCCACCGGCACGCTCATCCTGGGCGCAGACTGACCTCTCGCCTTCTGTCATTCTGATCCGCCTCAGGCGGAGCAGAATCTGGGGCAGGGCGAAGCCTGAATCCCTCCGGGCGTGTCCGCCTCAGGCGGAGGTGGGTCGGGCGGGACATATAACCTCGGGGTGGGGTGGCGTACAATTCACCGGGCGTTGCCCGCACCCCATCAGATACTTCGCGGAGTCTACCCTGAGCTAGCCGGAGGGCTCAGGATGACAGCGCCTAATCCGCTAATGCGGTCCCCTCATCCGTTAACAGACCCATGCCGCAGCCTTCAGGTGCGGTAGACTGTATCCCACATGCTCATCGACCTCCACACCCACACCCGGCCCCTCTCCCACGATAGCGACCTCTCCCCCGATCAGCTCGTCGAGGCCGCCAAAGCCGCCGGCCTCGACGCCGTCTGCCTCACCGAGCACGACTTCGTCTGGGACCCGGAAGAGGTGCGGCAGCTGGCCCGCCGCCACGACTTTACCGTCCTCCACGGCATCGAGGTGAACACCGACGACGGCCACTTCATCGCCTTCGGCCTGGACCAGTACCTCTACGGCATGCACCGCACGGCCGAGCTCGCCCGTCTGGTCGATGAGGCGGGCGGCGCTCTCGTCGCCGCCCACCCCTACCGCCGCCAGCTCCCCTTCGAGCTGCGCGATGAGGGCGACTGGACGGAGCCGCTGGAGCGCGCCGTCGCCAACCCCGCCTACCGATACGTCTGCGCTATCGAAACGCTCAACGGCCGCGGCAGCGAGCGTGAGAACGCCTTCTCGCAGGCGCTTGGCGAGCGTCTCGGCCTGCCTGCCGTCGCCGCCAGCGACGCCCATCAGCGCTCAGACGTTGGCCGCTGCGCCACCGCGTTCCAGCGGGACATCGCGGACGTACCTGACCTCGTCCGTGAGCTCAATGCGGGCCGCTTTCAGCCGCGGCTGCTGGCCTCTCGTCGGGCCGACTTGCGCTAGCCGCCCTCGGCAGCCGATAATTCGCCGCGAGCATGGAACTCCTGAAGCGCTTTCTCCTGCCTCGGCGTTTGGCCGCCCGCCTCTGGTTGCTGACGGTGCCCTCCGCCCTGCTCTCGTTCGAGCGGCGACAGCGCCTCCCCAAGCTGCCCATCCGTCGCGGGCGACTCTTCGGCCTGCTCTTGCTCGCAGCCGGTGTGGCGCTAGCCCTTCGCGGCCGGCAGGCTGGCTCCCCGCCCTCGGAGCAGACGAGCGTTCCCGCCCGCTTTCTGGAGCGGCCCGCCGTCGCCGGCGGCCTGCTTGCCCTTACCGGCGTCGGCCTGCTGACGCGGTCGCTCGTCCTTATCGTCTACGCCTTCGGCCTCGCCTTCGCCTTCTCCCGCGATGCGGTGGAGTTGGAGGAGCCGCAGCTGCCCGGTCGCGGCGACGGCAGCGGTTCCTGGGAGTACGACGAGACGGGCGTTTGACACCCTTCCGGAGCTGATGTATGCTCCCTGACGCAAACGTTAAGGTTGACCGCCCCGACACTACTTAGCTGTAGGGCTCCAGCCCTATAAGGAGGCGCCCCATGGCCCAGCCCGAAACCTCGGTCATCACCGATAAGATGCGCGCCGAGATCGGCGTGGAGTCTGAGCCCGTCACCTTCGAGGTCGATAAGACCGCCTGCCGCATGTTCGCCCGCGCCGTCGGCTATACCGACCCTATCTACTTCGACGAACAGTACGCCAAAAGCAAGGGATATCGCAGCATCCTCGCTCCCTTCGGCTTCCTCGGCCACGTCGTCTACAACCCCGATGAGCCCCAGCGCCTCGGCGGCTACTTCCGCACCGATACGCCGTTCAAGCGCATCCTTAACGGCGGCACCGACATCGAGTACTTCGACACCGTCTACGCCGGCGACGTCCTCACCGCCACCAGCAAGCTCGCCGACCTCAGCGAGCGCGAGGGCAGACTCGGCCCCATGCTCGTCACCGTGACCGAGTCCACTTACCGCAACCAGGACGGCAAGCTGGTCGCCAGGGCGCGCGGCACCGGCATCCAGTACTGAGGAGGAACGATGATGGCGCAGCTCTACTTCGAAGCCGTCAGCGAAGGCCAGGAGGTCACCACCCTCAGCCAGCACTGCGACTCTCAGCGTTTGGTCTACTGGGCCGCCGGCTCCGGTGACTTCTACCAGATCCACTACGACAAGGACTTCGCACAGCGCACCGGCCTCCCCGACCGCATCGTCCACGGCGCCCTCAAGCACGCCCTCCTCGGCCGCATGCTCCACGAGTGGGCCGGCGCCGGGGGCAGTGTGAAGCGGGTTGCCTGCCAGTATCGCGGCATGGACATGGTGGACAAGGATGTAATCTGCAAGGGCGCCATCACCGGCAAGCGCAGCGAGAACGGTGAGAACCTGGTCGAGCTGGAGATATGGACGGAGACGTCCCAGGGGCAGAAGACCACCCCCGGCACAGCAACGGTCGCACTGCCTTCGCGAAGCTGAGCCATGGCGCTGCTCGAAGGCAAGGTCGCGATCGTCACCGGCGCCGGCCGCGGTATCGGCAAGGCGCTCGCCTTCCAGATGGCGGAAGAGGGCGCCAGCGTTGTCGTCAACGACGCCGGCGTCGGGCCCGACGGCGTAGGACACGATAACGGCCCCGCGGAGCAGGTCGTCGCCGAGATCAAGGACAAGGGCTTGACCGCCGTCGCCAACTACGACTCCGTCGCCACGATGGACGGCGGCGACAGCATCATCAAGACCGCCCTCGACAGCTTCGGCCGGCTGGACATCCTCGTCAACAACGCCGGTATCCTCCGCGATCGCATGATCTTCAACATGAGCGAACAAGAGTGGGATGACGTCATCGCCGTTCACCTGAAGGGCCACTTCGCCTGCATCAAGCCCGCGGCCGTGCTGATGCGCCAGCAGCGCTACGGACGGATCATAAACTTCTCGTCGGAGTCCGGCCTCTGGGGCAACGCCGGCCAGGCCAACTACGGCGCCGCCAAGTCCGGCATCGCCGGCCTCACCCGCGTCGTCGCCCGTGACATGGGCCGCTACGGCGTCACCTGCAACGCCATCGCCCCTCGCGCCATGACTCGCCTCACCGCCACCATCCCCCAGCAGCGACCGGGCGCTGCCCCAGCGGACGCCCCTCGCCCGGAGCAGCTGCAGCAGCTGGCGCCGGAGTTCGTCGCCCCCATGGTCTGCTACCTCGCCAGCGACCACGCCTGGAACGTCAACGGCCAGATATTCCTCGTCTACGCCGGCACCGTCGCCCTCCTCAGCCACCCTCTGCCGTCCCGCACCATCTTCAAGAACGGCATGTGGACCCTTGATGAGCTCTCCGAAATGGTCCCCCAGATGCTGGAGCGAACCCGCAACCCGGCGCCGCCCCCAGGCGACCTGGAGATACCTGGGCGCACTACGAAACCTGAACGCCGGGCGGCCGCAAGCTGATGCTGCGTAGCTCATCCTGAAGCCATGTCTGAGCCCAAGCCACCCACCCCCGAGTCCAGCCGGCCGTATATGCCTGGCTACGGCATTCTCGACGCTAACAGCGGTAGGGGACTGCTCCCTTGGAGCTGGGCGGAAGATCGACTCTCGAACGCGCACAACTACTGGATAGCGACGAAGTGTCCGGACGGCAGACCACATTGCATGCCAGTGTGGGGCGTCTGGCTCGACAGCACGTTCTACTTCAGCACTGGTCAGCGTTCGCGGAAGGCGCGTAACCTGGCGGCAAATCCGAGGTGCGTGGTGTGCCCGGAGCGCGCTGGCGAAGCGGTCATCCTTGAGGGCGTCGCCGAGGAGGTTATGAGCCCCTCGCTGCTCAGGCGATTCAAAGAGGCCTACGACACGAAATACCAGTGGGATATGGACGCGAGCTAGGGCGGGATCTACGCCGTTCGGCCCAGTGTCGCTTTCGCGTTTATTGAGAACGCTGACGACTTTCCTGGTAGCGCGACACGCTGGCGCTCGCGGGCTAGATAGCGGATAAGGACAGGTGCAGGGCTTTGGTCCTGCCTAACGGAGACGCGAAACATGGCTGACAAACTGAAGGGACGCAACGCGGTGGTCACCGGCGCCGGTCGCGGTATCGGCCGCGCTGTCGCCATTCTCCTCGCCCAGGAGGGCGCTAGCGTCGTCGTCAACGACCCCGGCGTCGGCGTCGACGGCACCGGCCACGACGCCGGGCCCGCCGACCAGGTGGTCGACGAGATTAAAGCCGCCGGCGGCAGCGCCGTCGCCAACTACGATAGCGTTGCCGAACTCACCGGCGGCGAGAACATGGTTAAGCAGTGTGCGGACGCCTTCGGCCGCATCGACATCCTGATCAACGTCGCCGGCATCCTCCGCGACCGCATGGTCTTCAACATGAGCGAGGCGGAGTGGGACGCCGTCATCGCCGTCCACCTGAAGGGGCACTACAACACCATCAAGACCGCCTCCGTGTTGATGCGCCAGCAGCGGTTCGGGCGCATCGTCAACTTCTCCTCCATCTCTGGCCTGCGCGGCAACTCCGGACAGGCTAACTATGGCGCCGCCAAGGCGGCCATCGCCGGCCTCACCCGCGTCGTCGCCCGCGACCTCGGACGCTACGGCGTCACCTGCAACGCCATCGCTCCCGGCGCTCAGACCAGAATGGTCGCCGCCGTACCAGAATCCGCCCGTGAGCTGCGGGCTCAGCGCGGCATGACCGGTGGGCCGCCGCCAAGCCTGGTGGAGAGGACGCCGGAGCACGTTGCCCCCATGACCGTCTACCTCTGCACCGACGAGGCCTGGAACATCAACGGCAAGATCTTCCACGTGGGCGGCGGCAACGTCGCGCTCGCCTCAGAGGAGACGGTCGAGCGTCAGATCACCAAGGACGGCAAGTGGGAGCTGGCGGAGCTGGTCTCCCTGGTGCCCACCCAACTGCTATCCGGCGTGGAGAATCCCGCGCCGCCCCCGCCGGACCTCGATCTCCCCGGCCGGCCCGGTCAGCAGGGCTGATCTCGTCTAGGCCGGCACCCGTCGCTCGGCCTC
>JADFRV010000158.1 GCA_022561095.1 Chloroflexota bacterium
AAGAGAAAGCACGTCAAATATGACGGAAGGGGCACCGGGCTGTCCGACCGCGATGTGACGGAGTTCTCGCTCGACGCACGGGTGCGGGACCTGGAGGCCGTGGTGGACCGCCTGGGTCTGGAGGAGTTCGCCTTGCTCGCGGTGTTTACCGAAGGGCCGGTGGCCATCACCTACGCAGCCCGTCATCCGGAGCGGATATCGCACCTTCTCCTGTGGTGCTCCTGGGCGCGAGCCGCGGACGCCTACCAGTCGACGCAAGCTCAATCAATAGTCGCACTTAGGGATAAGGACTGGAAGACCTACACGGAGATGGTCGCCCACGTTTTGATGGGATGGTCGGCGGGTGAGCAAGCGCGCAGGTTCGCTGAGTTAATGCGGGAAAGCATCACCCAAGAGACGTCACGGGTGGCGTTAGGCGCGGCGATGCAGTTTGATGTTACTGCCTTACTGCCAGAGCTGAGGGCGGCGACGCTGGTGGTGCAGCGTCGCCAGTTGGCTTTCCCCGACGTAGACGTCGCCAGACGTCTCGCCTCCCGCATACCGGACGCCCGTCTGCTTGTTATCGAGGGAGAATCGCTACTGCCAGCGCTCGGGGATGTGGACGGGTTGCTCACAGCCATCGACGAGTTCCTGGACGAGGGCGAGGAAGCCGCAGCGGGTGCAGAGCCGCCCGAGGCGGGCGCCTTCCGCACCGTCCTCTTCACGGACGTCGAGGGCTCGACCGCCCTCACCCAGCGCCTGGGCGACGCCAAAGCCCGCGACCTGCTGCGGGAGCACGAGCGCATCGTGCGGGAGGCGCTGAAGGCCCACGGCGGCTCGGAGGTGAAGGCGCTGGGCGACGGCTTCATGGCCTCGTTCTCCTCGGCGACCAAGGCTCTGGACTGCGCCATCGCCATGCAGAGGGCGTTCGCGGCGCACAACGAGTCGGCGGAGGAGCCGATACTGGTGCGCATCGGGCTGAACGCGGGGGAGCCGATAGCGGAGGACGATGACCTGTTCGGGACGGCGGTCAACGAAGCGGCCAGGATTACTGCGACGGCCAAGGGTGGCGAGATACTCGTCTCCAACGTCGTCAGGGAGCTGGCAAAGGGCAAGGACTTCCTGTTCGCAGACCGAGGTGAGGCATCGCTCAAGGGGTTCGATGAGCCGGTGCGGCTGTACGAGGTGCGCTGGCGGGGTGACCCACCGTATGGAGGCCGCCCCGCCGGATAGCGGAAGGAGGCAGAGCATGGTACGTAAGACGGTCCCGGACGCCTGGCTAACGATGCCCAGCGAAGCGGATATGCGCACGCGCTTCGGCTCCGGGCATCCCTACGACTTCGGCTTCGTGCCGGCGATGGTGCGCCTCATCGGCGCCCACGAGAGGATCGCCCCCTTCTTCGGCGCCCTCTTCCAGCAGATCATGTTCGCCCCCGGCTCTCTGGAGCGGCGGGAGCGGGAGATGATCGCCGCCGTCGCCTCCGCCGCCCAGGACTGTCGCTACTGAACCCAGTCCCACGCAGAGTTTCTGCGTGTCGAAGGCGGTAACGCCACCCTGGTGGAGGCGATCAAGCGCGGCGAGTGGCGGGAGCTCGACGACCTGTCGGCCCGCGACCGCGCCCTCTGCGCCATCGCCGAGAAGCTCAGCGCCACCCCTACGCGGATGACGGAGGAGGACTGGCAGCCCCTGCGCGACCTCGGATTCGACGACGAGGCCTGCCTGGAGGTGGCGCACATCGTCGGCATCTTTAACTACCTCACGCGGCTGGCAGACGGCTTCGGTCTACAGCTCGATGCGGGGACCAGCGAGGCCTCGGAGAGCGGCCTGGCGTTAAGGCGCCCCGAGTGAGTTCGCAACCGGCGGGTCAGGCTTCGCCTCACCCCTAAACGGGAGCCGCCCCGCCGGGATGAGGCGGAGCGGCCCTGTTTCGAGTTTCGTATCTCGGCTAGTAGTCCATGGGCGGCGGGCCCTCGGCCGGGGCGCCGGGCGGCTCCGGGATCTCCGCAACCAGCGTCTCCGTGGTCAGCACCAGGCTGGCGATGGAGGCGGCGTTCTCCAGGGCGGTACGGGTGACCTTGGCCGGGTCTATGATCCCGTGCTTGAACAGGTTGCAGTACTCGTCGGTGTCGGCGTCGTAGCCGTAGGAGCTGCTCTTGTTCCGGCGCACCTGATCCACCACCACCATCCCCTCCACGCCGCCGTTCTCAGCGATCATGCGCAGCGGCTCCTCGAGCGCCTTCCGGAGTATGGCGACGCCGGTCCGCTCGTCGGTGGAGAGGGACTTCTCCAGCTTGTCCAGGGAATCAGCGGCGCGCAGGAGGGCGACGCCGCCGCCGGGCACGATCCCCTCCTCCACGGCGGCGCGAGTGGCTGACAGGGCATCCTCCACACGCAGCTTCTTCTCCTTCAGCTCCACCTCCGTGGGCGCACCCACCTTGATCACGGCCACGCCGCCGGCCAGCTTGGCCAGCCGCTCCTGGAGCTTCTCGCGGTCGAACTCTGAGGAGGCGTCGTCCACCTGGGCCTTGATCATCTTAATGCGGGCCTGGATCGCCTCATCGGTGCCACGACCCTCGATGATCACCGTGTCGTCCTTGGTGCAGACCACGCGGCGGGCGCGGCCCAGGTCGGTCACCTCCGTGTTCTCCAGCTTGCGCCCCATATCCTCCGTGACGTAGGTGCCGCCGGTGAGAACGGCGATGTCCTCCAGGACAGCCTTGCGGCGGTCGCCGAAGGACGGCGCCTTGACGGCGACGGCGTTGATGGTGCCCCGCAGCTTGTTCACTACCAGGGTGGCCAGCGCCTCCCCGTCTAGGTCGTCGCAGATGACCACCAGGTTCTTGGTCACCTGGAGCGCCTTCTCCAGGATGGGCAGAAAGTCGTTCACCGTGGACAGCTTCTTGTCGGTGATCAGGATGTACGGATCGTCCAGGACCGTCTCCATCCGCTCGGGGTTAGTAACGAAGTAGGGGGAGATGTAGCCGCGGTCGATCTGCATCCCCTCCACGAACTCCGTCTCCAGACGGATCCCCTTGCCCTCCTCGACGGTGATGACGCCGTCCTTGCCCACTTTCTCCATCACATCGGCAATGATGTCGCCGATCTCCTGGTCGTGGCCGGCGATGGTGGCGACCTGAGTGATCTGCTCCTTGCCGGCCACCGGCTGAGCCATATCCCGCAACGCCTCTACCACCGACTCCACGCCGAGTTCGATGCCGCGCTTCAGGTTCATCGGGTTGGCGCCGGCGGCCACGTTGCGCATCCCTTCGCGGACGATCGCCTGGGCGAGGACGGTGGCGGTAGTCGTTCCGTCACCGGCGACGTCGTTGGTCTTGGTGGCCACCTCGCGGGCGAGCTGCGCGCCCATGTTCTCGAACGGGTCCTTGAGGTCGATCTCCTTGGCCACGCTCACGCCGTCGTCCACCACGGACGGGGGGCCGAACTTCTTCTCCAGCACCACGTTGCGGCCACGCGGGCCTAGGGTGACGCGCACCGCGTCGGCCAGGGCGTCGACGCCATCCTTCAGGCGGCGACGGGCCTCCTCGTCGAACAGCAGCTGCTTGGCCGGCATTAGCTCCTCCTTAGCTTTACTTGGTCACAGATTCACGCAGACGGATCACAGAACCTGCTGCCCTTTATCCGTGTCCCTCCGTGGCTAGACTCGGCTATCCCAGCCGGGCCAGGATATCGGACTCTTTGAGGACGAGGAACTCCTCATCCTCGGCGCCCAGGACGCCGCGAGGCACCTCCTGGCCGGTGTACTTGGCGTAGAGGACCCGGTCGCCCGCCTTGACGTCCATAGGCATCCGCTTGCCGTTGTCGTCCAGGCGGCCGGGGCCGACGGCCAGCACCTCGCCTATCTGCGGCTTCTCGCGGGCGGTATCGGGGATGACCAGGCCGCTGGCCCGGACCTCATCCTGTCTCACCTGCTTGGTCAGTATACGGTCGCCCAGGGGAACCAGCTTGGCCGTCTTGGCCGTCTTGGCCTTCTTGGCCGTCCTGACCCTCTTGGTCGTCTTGGCCAGCTTGGTCGTCCTGGCCTTCTTGGCGGGCGCCTTAGCAGTCTTGGCGGGCACGGGCGGTACCTCCTTGTGATACGAATTCAGAAACGAGGTTAGCAGTCTAAGGGGCTGAGTGCTAACTCAAGGGCATGATAGTGGTTCTGACCGTCAGGCGCAAGAGGGGCTTCGCCCCTTTTCTTTTCGGCGCTCGCGGCCCCAGGGGTGGGAGGGTGAGCCGAATAATCCACATACTTGCCTTGCTACACGGAACCGTGTAGAGTGAGGGCGTGGATACGGAGGGCGCGCCCGGCAGAGAACGCCAGCGTGGCAGCGGCCACGGCTGGGAAGCGACCAGCATTCGGGCGCTGCGCCGCCACCTCCGCTTGAGCCAGACGGGGATGGCGGCGGAGCTGGGCACCCGCCAGCAGACGGTGAGCGAATGGGAGACCGGCCTCTACCGGCCGCGCGGCGCCTCCGTCCGTCTCCTCACCATCATCGCCGAGCGGGCCGGGTTCGAGTACGAAGCAAGAGGCAGGAGCTCCAAGAAGCGGGAAGATGAGGATGCCGGCGCTCCTTGAGAGGCAGGCCCCATACGTCACTCGCAGCCGGCACCCCGCCAGCCGGTTGGCGGAGATGAGGTCGCGGCCCAGGGGGCGCGCAGGACAGCTGCTCGGCGAGCAGCCACCACCATACGTCGCTCCCCCTTCCGCCGCCTTACCCGACGCCCTAACCGAGCGCGATATCGCTCACCTCTGGGAGGGCCAGCGTTTTCCGCCCCAGGCTCTGACCATGGTTGGCGGCCAGCCCCTGCAAGTGATCTACCGCGGCTTGCGAGGGCGCGGCCCCGGCCCGGACTTCCGCGATGCCGTCATCATCGCCCCCTGGGGTACCCTCAAGGGCGACGTGGAGCTGCACGTGCGGACCAGCGACTTCCGCCGCCACGGCCATCACCGCGACCACGCCTACGACCGCCTTGTCCTCCATCTGGTCTACTGGCCGGACGAGCGCCAGGACACCACCCTGGCCAGCGGCCGCCGCGTGCCGGTGGCGGCCCTGGCTCCCTGGGTGGGGAGACGCAGCGAGGAGCTCCGAGGCTGGCTGGAGCGGCCCGCCCTGTGGAGCGAGCCCTGCCGCAGCGCCAACGACCGGGTGGGCAGCGAGGTGGTAGGAAGCGTCCTCGACCGGTTGGGCGAGATTCGCTTCCGCCGCAGGTCAGCCGAACTCCGCCGCGCGCTCAGCCGCCCGGACGACCCCGACGAGGTTCTGTA
>JADFRV010000159.1 GCA_022561095.1 Chloroflexota bacterium
GGGGAGACGTCCTGGGGCAGCTCCTTGTGGCCGCTGCGCTCCTGGCCGTGGGTGTAGAAGTCGTATCCGAACTTGGTGCCGATGACGATCTTCTCCCGCACGTGGCCCAGCGCCTCAGCCAGCATCGTCTCGCCCTTGCCGTTGCCGTAGGTGTCTGCGGTGTCGAAGAACGTGACGCCCCGGTCGTACGCCTTGCGCAGAAGGTCGATGCCGTCCTGATCGTCGCTGATCCCCCACCAGCTCGTGCTCACCGTCCACACGCCGAAGCCGACGGCGGAGAGCCGCAGGTCCGTATTCCCCAGCTTGCGATACTTCATTCCCGTCCCCTCGATTGCGGAGATTGCGCTTCACCGCACATTATAGCGATCGCGCGTCTAATACGCAGCACGAGCCGATACAGGCGGTCAACCTTGAGGCCCATTGTGGGGTTGACACTACGAGCGCATACGGCGAGAATTCCAGGAAGTGTCCGGACAATCAGAAAGGGCGGGAACCAATGCGAAAGAACTGGCTCCTTATCGGGATCGGGCTGGTGGTGGCGGTGCTCGCCGTAGCCGCCGTAGCCTGCGACGATGATGACGACGATGACGGTGGTGGCGGAGATGGTGCGACGACGCTCACGGCGACGCTATCGGAGGTCGAGGGAAACGGCGTGACAGGAAGTGCCACCCTCACCCAGACTGACGACGGTTATACGCAAGTAGAGGTGACGATGGCGGGGCTACCGGAAGGGCCGCGCGCCAACCACCTGCACCACGGTACCTGCGACGCCCAGGGCGAGGTCCACGTGACGCTGACAGAGCTCCAGGCCAGCGCGGACGGCGATGCCACAGCGACCACCACGGACTTCCCCGAGGAAGACCCCGATCCTGCGTTCAGCCACTTTGAGACAGGCCACTACGTTGCCGTCCACGAGGCTGGGAACGACACTGTTGGCGCCGTCATCGGCTGCGGTGACGTCAGCTAGAAGGCACGCAATCCGCCGACGTACCCCGGCGACCTCGCTGCGCACCCACCAGCCCACCGGCTTCGACGACCCGGTGAGGCTGTTCGAGGTGAGGTGGCGGGAAGAGGCGACCTAGGAGCGGAGTGTCGACATGGCGCTCGTACGCACGAGGAGGGCATCTCATGCCAACAGGAGGAGGCGCGGCCTCCGGAGCTGAAGCGAGGCTGCAGCAGCTGGGCCTTACGCTCCCGGAGCCAATGAAACTCCCGCCGGGGGTGACGCTTCCCTTCCCGTGGGTGCGGGTGCGCGGCGACCGTGCCTACATCTCGGGGCATGCTCCACAGAACGGGGACGGCTCGCTCGCGGCTCCCCTGGGCAAAGTGGACGCGGACGTCTCGCTGGAGGAGGGCTACCAGGCGGCACGGTTGACGGCGCTCTCCATCCTGGGGAGCCTCAAGCGCGAGCTGGGCGACCTGGATCGGGTAGTCACCTGGTTGAGGGTCTTCGGAATGGTGAACTCGGCGCCCGGATTCAACCGGCAGCCGCAGGTTATCAACGGCTTCTCCGATCTGATACTCGAGGTGTACGGGCCGGACAGGGGGCTCCATGCCCGCTCCGCCGTGGGCATGGCGGAGCTGCCGTTCGGTATTCCGGTGGAGATCGAAGCAGAGGTCGAGATCATCGCATAGCGCCCCGGGTCACGGCCCGCGCGGTTTGGGAGCCTGTTGCGGCTGTTCGAGGTGAGGTGGGGGCGCTACCGAACGAATACACAGGCTTGACACCTCCGCCGTCTGCCCGTAAAGTGGACAGCACACACGTTCGGCTGAACGCCCTCAACGTACACCCTCTAGAGGTCGCAATGAACGTCCTGGACGCCTTCCATCCCGCCGTCCGCGCCTGGTTCCAGCGTCGCTTCGACGCGCCCACTGAGGCCCAGGAGCGGGGCTGGCCGCAGATCATCTCCGGCCGCGATACCCTCATCGCCGCTCCCACCGGCTCCGGCAAGACGCTCGCCGCCTTCCTCGCCAGCATAGACCGGCTCCTGCGAAAGGCGGAGGAAGCGCCGCTGGAGGACGCCATCGACGTCGTCTACGTCTCGCCCCTCAAGGCGCTGAGCAACGACATCCAGCGCAACCTTGAGGAGCCCCTGGCGGAGATCGCGGAGCTGGCGCGGGAGATGGGGTACCCCGGCGCGGACATCCGGACGATGGTGCGCACCGGCGACACCACCGCCTCTCAGCGCCAGGCGATAGTGCGGCGACCGCCCCACATCCTCATCACCACCCCGGAATCGCTCTACCTCATGCTTACCGCGGAGCGCAGCCGTGAGGTGCTGCGCTAGGTGAAGACCGTCATCGTGGACGAGATCCACGCCCTGGTCCGTGATAAGCGGGGCAGCCACCTGGCGCTCTCTCTGGCCCGTCTCGACCACCTCTGTGAGCGGCGGCCGTCACGCATCGGCCTCTCCGCCACCCAGCGCCCTATCGAGGAGACGGCCCGCTTCCTGGTCGGCAGCGCGCCCGCCGCAGGCGGGGACGGCTCGCCGGACTGCGCGATCGTGGACGCCGGCCACCAGCGCGACCTCGACGTAGGCATCGAGGTGCCTCCGACCGACTTCGAGGCCGTCTGCTCCGCCGAGCAGTGGAGTGACATCTACGACCGCCTGGCGGAGCTGATCCGCGCCCATCACACTACATTGGTATTCGTGAACACCCGCCGCCTGGCGGAGCGGGTGGCCCACAACCTGTCCCAGCGTCTGGACGAACAGAACGTGGCCTCCCACCACGGGAGCCTCTCCAAGGAGCGCCGGTTGGCGCTGGAGCAGCGCCTCAAGGCGGGCGAGATGAAGGCGCTGGTGGCCACGGCCTCGCTGGAGCTGGGGATAGACATCGGCGCGGTGGACCTCGTCTGTCAGCTGGAGTCTCCCCGCAGCGTCACCACCTTCCTCCAGCGGGTAGGCCGCTCCGGCCACGCCCTGGGCCTTACCCCCAAGGGCCGCCTGTTCCCCACCACCCGGGACGAGCTGCTGGAGTGCGCCGCCCTCGTCCGCGCCGTGGCCGCCGGCCGGCTGGACCGCATCTACCCGCCCGTGGCGCCGTTGGACATCCTCGCCCAGCAGATCGTCGCCGAGTGCGCCTGCGAGCCCTGGTCTGAGGACGACCTGTTCGCCCTGGTGCGCCGGGCAGCGCCCTTCGCCACGTTGAAGCGCAGCGACTTCGACGATGTGGTGGAGATGCTCAGCGAGGGGATCGCCATGGCCACCGGACGGGCCGCCGCGCACCTGCACCGAGACCGCATAAACCGCGTGCTGCGGGGCAGACGAGGGGCGCGCATGACCGCCATCCAGTGCGGCGGCGCCATCCCCGAAGTGGCCGACTACCGGGTGCTGGCGGAGCCGGAGGGCACGCTCGTCGGCACGCTCAACGAGGACTTCGCTATCGAGAGCATGGCCGGCGACATCTTCCTGCTAGGATCGACTTCCTGGCGCATCCGCCGCATAGAGGCGCCCGGCGTCGTGCGGGTAGAGGACGCCCACGGCGCGCCGCCCACGATCCCGTTCTGGCTGGGCGAGGCGCCCTCGCGCACCCTGGAGCTCTCGCAGGAGCTATCCGAGCTCAGACGACAGATCGAGCAGCGACTCAACAGCAATGGAGACGTGATCGGCTGGCTGGCCGCCGAATGCGCCCTGCCGGCGGAGGCGGCGGAGCAGGCCGTCCGCTACGTCCGCGCCCAGAAGGACTCCCTCGGCCTGGTGCCCACGGACACAGACGTCGTCTTCGAGCGCTTCTTCGATGACAGCGGCGGCATGCAGCTCGTCGTCCACGCGCCGTTCGGCGGCCGCATCAACCGCGCCTGGGGTCTCGCCCTTCGCAAGCGCTTCTGCGTCAGCTTCGACTTCGAGCTGCAGGCGGCTGCCAGCGACGATGCTATCCTCCTCTCGATCGGCCCCCAAAACAGCTTCCCTCTGGAGGACCTGTTCTCGTTCGTGCGGTCGGCGATGGTGGAGGAGACGCTCACCCAGGCGCTGCTGCCGGTGCCCCTGTTCCCTACCCGCTGGCGCTGGAACGCTACCCGCGCCCTGGCCGTCCTTCGCCAGCGCAACGGCAAACGGGTGCCGCCGCCCATACAACGGATGCGCTCGGACGACCTGTTGGCAGCCGTCTTCCCCCGCATCGTGGCCTGCCAGGAGAACGTCACCGGCCCCGTAGACCTGCCCGACCACCCGCTGGTGCGGCAGACGGTGCACGACTGCCTGCACGAGGCGATGGACTTGGAGGGGCTGAAGGAGGTGCTGACGAGAGTCGAGGCGGGCGAGATTCGCCTCCATGCCCGCGACACCACGGAGCCCTCCCCCTTCGCCCACGAGATGCTGAACTCCAAGCCCTACACCTACCTGGACGACGCGCCCCTGGAGGAACGCCGCGCCCGCGCCATCACCCTGCGCCGCACCCTCCCCGAGAGCGCCCGTGACCTCGGCGTGCTGGACGAGTCGGCGATACAGCGGGTGCGTGAGGAGGCCTGGCCTCAGCCCCGCGACGCTGAGGAGGTGCACGACTCCCTCCTGGGCCTCATCGCCGTCAGGGCGGCGGACGCCCCCGAATGGGAGGGCTGGCTCGACGAGCTGATCGCCGCTGGACGGGCGGCCGTGGCCCAGACCGCCGAGGGCGAGCGTCTATGGTTCGCGGCGGAGAACCTCCGGTTGGTGGAGGAGCTGTATCCGGGAGCGCGCATCACGCCGCAGGTCCGCCTGCCGCGCCACCTGGAGCAGCCCGCTGAGGACAGGGGCGGCGTCCTGCTGGCCCTGCTCCGCGGCCACATGGAGTGCCTCGGCCCTCTCACCACCGCAGAGCTGGCCCATCGCACAGCCGTCAACCCGGGCGAGGCGGCGTCAGGGCTGGCGCGGCTGGAAGGCGAGGGCTTCGTGCTGCGCGGCCGCTTCCGCGCCGGCGTCGATGAGGAGGAGTTCTGCGACCGCCGCCTGCTGGCCCGCATCCACCGCTACACCCTGGACCGCCTGCGACAAGAGATAGAGCCGGTGAGCGCCCAGGACTTCCTGCGCTTCTTGCTGCGCTGGCAGCACGTGGCGCCGGGGACGCGGCTGCAGGGGAAACACGGCCTGCTGGAAGCGGTGGCCCAGCTCCAGGGGTTCGAATCGCCGGTTACGGCCTGGGAACGCCATCTGCTCCCGGCCCGCGTCGCCGAGTACCGCGGATCCTGGCTGGACGAGCTCTGTCTATCGGGGGACGTGGCCTGGGCGCGCCTGGGCTTGA
>JADFRV010000160.1 GCA_022561095.1 Chloroflexota bacterium
GATCGTCTTGGAGACGGCGTTATCGGTGTGGCGCTGGAATGCGGCCTGCATACGAACGTGCCATTCCGGGGTGATCTCCTGGGCGGTGACGAACAGCCGTCTCGCCCACTCGGGCACCTCTTCGCGGGCCTGGAGGCTGCCGCCGGCGGCCAGGTAGTCCATCAGCTCGTCGGAGTGGAACCGCTCCGCCTTGGCGACCTTGACGAAGTGGCTGTTCGCCTCCAGGAGCCGGGTCAGCTTGGCGGGGTTCTTGGCGTCCAGGTAGTGCTGGCGGGTGAACGCGAGCGAGAATACAGGCTCGATGCCGGACGAGCAGTCGGCGACGATGGAGAGGGTGCCGGTAGGGGCGACCGTGGTGCGGGTGGAGTTACGGTAGGGGAGATCGGGGTCGTATCGGGAGCCCTCGAAGGCCGGGAAGTGGCCGCGCGCCTCGCTCAGGACGAGCGAGGCCTCGTTCGCCTTCTCCTGGATGAAGCGCATGATCTCCTCGCCCAGGGAGAGCGCCTCCTCGGAATCGTAGGGGATGCGGAGCTGGAGGAGGGCATCGTGCCAGCCCATGATGCCCAGGCCGATCTTGCGGGTGAGCTTGGTGGCGTGGTCGATCTCCTCGATGGGGTAGCGGCTCATGTCGATGACGTTGTCCAGGAAGCGGACGCACTGAGGGATAACCTGGGCCAGCCGCTGCCAGTCAAGGCGGCGCTTGGAGCCCTGCCTGCCGTTCCCCTTCACGAACTTCGCCAGGTTGA
This sequence comes from Chloroflexota bacterium, assembly GCA_022561095.1. Taxonomy (GTDB): domain Bacteria; phylum Chloroflexota; class Dehalococcoidia; order SM23-28-2; family RBG-16-64-32; genus JADFNQ01. Next base: position 747 of record JADFRV010000160.1, read on the forward strand.
GCGAGCCCAGGTTACAGGACTCGTAGGGGAGGAGGGGCTGCTCACCGCAGGGGTTGGTGGCCTCGATCTCCCCCAGGTTGGGTGTGGGGCTGTCGCGGTTGATGCGATCGATGAAGACGATGCCGGGGTCGCCGTTGCGCCAGGCGTTGGCCACCAGGAGGTCGAAGATGTGGCGGGCGCGGCGGCGGCCGACGACCTCGCCGCTGCGGGGGTTTATCAGCTCGTACTCCTCATCATTCTCGACAGCGCGCATGAACTCCTCGGTCACAGCGACGGAGACGTTGAAGTTGGTGAGGGTGCGCATATCGCTCTTGAGGGTGATGAACTTCTCGATGTCGGGGTGGGTGACGGCGAGGATGCCCATGTTGGCGCCGCGGCGGGTGCCGCCCTGCTTGATCGCCTCTGTGGCGGCGTCGAACACCTTGAGGAAGGAGACGGGGCCTGAGGCCACGCCCATAGTGGACTGGACGCGATCCCCCTCGGGCCGCAACTTCGAGAAGGAGAAGCCGGTGCCGCCGCCGGACTGGTGGATGCGGGCGGTGTCCTTGATCGCCTGGAAGATCCCCTCGATGCTGTCGGGCACGGGCAGGACGAAGCAGGCGGAGAGCTGCTGGAGGTCGCGGCCGGCGTTCATCAGGGTGGGGGAGTTGGGGAGGAACTCCAGCCGCGCCATCAGCTCGTAGAAGCGCTCCTCCCAGTGGGCGGCGTCGTCGAGAGCCGGCCCTGTCCCCTTTGCGGACTCTCCGTGCTCGAGGTCCGATCCCGGTCGGACCGATGCTCCGCTCTGAGAGCCTGCCGAAGGGTCATCCGGGGGCTTGTAGAGAAGCTCCGCCTGTGCGATGTTGCGGGCGACGCGGCGGAACATCTCCTCCGGCGTCTCCACCGGCCGGCCTTCGGAGTCCTTGGCCAGGTAGCGGCGCTCGAGGACGACGCGGGCGTTGTCGGCGAGTAGTATCTTGGCGCTACCACTCGATTCGCGTATAGTCATCGTGGTGACCCCAGTATAGCATCGACAAAGACGGCAAAATGCCGCCCGGATGCGCCTCAAAGTATTGACAAAACGCTTAACTGTTTTAAGATTTTACTGGATGACTCACAGAGAGAGGAGGGGCCGATGACAACCTCCACTTCGTCTGTCCAACAGGGTCAGCAGAACGCATCCCAGGAGGCGCTGCGCGCCTTCGCGGTGCGGTTCCGCCAGAAACGACAGGACGTCAACCTTTATTCAGCGGTGCTGCTGCTGAAGGAAATACTGGGCCGCTGCCGCCCGGACACCTACCGCCAAGATAACCAGCGGGGATACCAGCGGCCGCTGACGCCCTCCCGGATCCGTCAGGTCTCGGCGTATCTGAGGGAAGAGGAAGGCGTATTGCCGACCTCGCTCCTGATGTGCATCCGACGGCCTGATCATGCTTCGTTTGAGCCGGCCGGTTTCAAAAGCAGCGGCGGTGAGCCGGGCATGCTGACGATACCCGCCGGCGTCACGATGTGGCTGGTGGACGGCCAGCACCGGCTGTTCGGCCTGGAGCAGGCGCTCTCTATGGACGATGCGAAGTGGCTGGACGACTATCCGTTGCCGGTGACCATCGTGGAGGGGATAGACGCCTACGAAGAGATGCGCTACTTCCACATTATCAACACCCGCCAGAAGGGCGTGCCCACGGATGTCGTCGACCGCCACCTGCTGACGATGCGGGAGACCGAGGGCACCGCCCTCTTAGAGCGGGAGGGCGAGCGTAACTACCTGCGGGGGCGGTCCACCAAGCTGGTCGATCTCTTGGCTGGCGACTCTTCCAGCCCCTGGCACGACACGATCATTATGCCCGGCGAGAAGCGGCGACCGCATCACCTGATGCGCCAGCATAGTATGGTCATCTCCCTGGACCCGGTGGTGCGGGACAGCTTCGTAAAGCGGCTAACGGATGAGGAAGCGGGGAAGCTGCTGCTGAACTACTGGTGCGCGGCCCGCGACCGCTGGCAGAGCGCCTTCGAGGATCCGCAATCGTACATGATCCAGAAGGCGTTGGGCGCTGGCGCCCTGCACCAGATATTCCCGGACGTGCTGGAGCTGTGTCGCAGCGCCGATGACTTCTCACAGGAGAAGGTGGCCGACATCCTGGCGGAGATCGGCCGCAGCGCCGGCTTCTGGCACAACGAGCGCGGACACTACATGGTGCGGCAGAGCGGCGCCCGCTACGTGAAGGCGCTGGCGGAGTACCTGCGAGCCCGCCTGCCCCGGCCGGTGCTGCGTCGGCTGTAGACGCGAACCGTAGGGTGTATCGGAGCCTCGGACGGGCTCCGTTACCCGGTGCGAACGGTTGCCGCCGCCTTCGTGGCGGCGGACCGCACGGAGCGTAGGGGCTGAGCCCCGTCGCGGGCCAGTATTCTGAGGAACGCCTCGACGATGGCGGGGTCGAACTGGCTGCCGCTGGAACTAAGAGGCGTGTTTTAGTAAAGACAGAAAGGGCCCCGATGAATCGGGGCCCCTCCCGCCCAAAGGGAGGTTTGGTTAAGTTAGCTGCAGCCGCTCGTCGTGCCGCAGTTGTCGCAGCAGTAGCAGGTGCCGCGGCGGACCATGATCCAGCCGCAGTTGGCGCAGGGCGGCGCATCGCTCTGGCCGCCGTTGTTGTAGCTGCTGCCGTTGCCGGCGGAGACCGGCGGGTCGTACTCCTGGGCCATTAGCTTCGCCTTGACGGCCGGCGAGAGCACGCCGAACTCCTCCTTCTCCTCCTCGCTGAGGAACTGGGAGGCGAGCCAGCGGAAGATGTAGTCCACGATGGACTGGGCGACGGGGATCTCGGCGTTCTCCGTTCGGCCCGAAGGCTCGAACCGCATGTGGGAGAACTTGTTCACCATATCGCGCAGGGGGACGCCGTACTGGAGGGTGAGGGAGATGGAGGTGGCGAAGGCGTCCAGCATGCCGGAGAGGGTGGACCCCTCCTTGGCCATGGTGATGAAGATCTCGCCCGGGGTGCCGTCCTCGTAGCTGCCGGCGGTGATGTACCCTTCGTGCCCCTCAATCGAGAACTTGTGGGTGAGCGAGGTGCGGGTGGCGGGCAACCGCCGCCGTACGGGCCGGCCCTCATGTTCCCCGGTCTCGGCGCCTTGGTCCTTGCTGGTGCTCAGCACCTGGGCTCGCTTGGAGCCGTCGCGGTAGATAGCCAGGGCCTTGAGGCCGTGCTTCCAGCCCTCTATGTACGCCTCCTCGATCTCCTCCACGGTGGCCTCTTCCGGCAGGTTGACGGTCTTGGAGATGGCGCCGGAGATGAACGGCTGGGCGGCGCCCATCATCTTGACGTGGCCCAGCCAGTGGACGGTGCGGCTGCCGTTCTGGGGCTTGAAGGCGCAGTCGAACACGGGGAGGTGCTCCTCCAGCAGGCCGGGGGCGCCCTCTATGGTGCCGGTCTCGTCGATGTGGGCGAGGATGGCGGCGGTCGCCTCGTCGCCGTAGCCGAGGTGGCGCAGGGCGCCGGGGACGGAGCCGTTGACGATCTTCATGAGCCCGCCGCCGACCAGCGTCTTGTACTTGATTAGGGCGATGTCCGGCTCTATGCCGGTGGTGTCGCAGTCCATCATGAAGCTGATCGTGCCGGTAGGGGCGAGGACCGTCGCCTGGGAGTTGCGATAGCCGTGCTCCCGGCCCAGGGTGAGCGCCTCGTCCCAGGCCTCGCGCGCCGCCGCAAGTAGAGGCGCAAGGCCTTGCGCCTCTAGGTCGTCGATCTTGTGGGCTTCGGCGCGGTGCTTCTCGATGACGCCTAGCATCGGCTCGCGGTTGCGCTCGTAGCCGGCGAACGGGCCGACGCGGGCGGCGATGGCGGCGGAGGTGGCGTACGCCTGGCCGGTCATGATCGCCGTGAGGGCGCCGGCCCAGGAGCGGCCCTCGTCGGAGTCGTAGGGGATGCCGAGCGACATGAGGAGGGCGCCCAGGTTGGAGTAGCCGAGGCCGAGCTGGCGGTAGTCGACGGCGTTCTGGCCGATCTTCTCCGTGGGGTAGGAGGAGTTGGAGACGATGATCTCCTGGGCGGTGATCATGACGGCGCAGGTGTGGCGGTAGGCGTCGATGTCGAAGTTGCCCTCTTCGTCGAGGAACTTGAGGAGGTTGATGGAGGAGAGGTTGCAGGCGGAGTTGTCCAGGTGCATGTACTCGGAGCAGGGGTTGGAGGCGTTGATGCGGCCGCTGTTGGCGCAGGTGTGCCAGTCGTTGATGATGGTGTCGTACTGCATGCCGGGGTCGGCGCACTCCCAGGCGGCCTGGGCGATCCTGCGCATCAGGTCGCGGGCGCGGTAGGTGTTGGCGGCCTCGCCGGTGGTGACATAGCGCGTCTGCCATTCGCCGTCGTCGAGGACGGCCTGCATGAACTTGTCGCTGACGCGGACGGAGTTGTTGGCGTTCTGGTACTGGATGCTTATCCAGGCGTCGCCGTC
>JADFRV010000161.1 GCA_022561095.1 Chloroflexota bacterium
TTCAGGCGCACTTCGACTGACTTGGAATCGATGAAGCTGGCCTCGCCCATCACGAGGTCCAGCCCTTCGGTCTGTTCGATCATGCCCGCGGGGAACGCGCTGACCAAGCTAACGAGATCGCGCTTGCGCTGCCGCACCGCGGCCAAGTCGACCGTCACCGGGCCGGTGTGGACGCCGTACTCCGCCGCTCGCCGGGCGAACTGCGCCACGCGGGCGCTGGCGATCATGGTCTTGGTTGGTGTGCAACCCACGTTAACGCAGACTCCACCCAAGTACTCTCGTTCAATCAACGCGGTCCGCCAGCCGGCTTGGACTAGGGCGGGGCTCAAGAACACGGCGGATTTGCTGGCGCCGATGACGATCGCGTCATACTCTTCACGGGTGGCCATAGCTCTGACTCCTTTCGGGCGATCTCACGAGCGGCTGGTCTTCTTATCTCAGGGGCTGAACTTCTCGTGCCGCAGGAACTCGATCTGCTCGGCTCCTTCCTCTCCCTCCTGCGACGATTCGATCTGCACTATCGAGAAGTAGAAGCCGTATTTCTCCTTCAGCAGCCGCGTGATCAGGTCGAGCAGATCAGGGTCGGCCTCGCCACTCTGCAGCACGTGGGCCGCGAAAATACTCCGGCCGGAGGCGAGGCTCCAGGCGTGCATGTGATGGGCAGAGACGACGCCCGGAAGCTGGTCGATGTCGCGCTTGATGGCGAGCATATCCGTGCCTCGCGGCACCGCCTCAAAGAAGATGTCGATCGACTCCTTGATGATGCCGAATGACGCCCACAGCAGGAAGAGGCCGAAGGCGATGCCGAGGATCGGGTCGATCTCCAGGAAGCCGGTGAAGCGGATGACCAGCGCCGCGACGACGATGATGAGGCTGCCCACGAACGTCTGCACGACGTGCCAGTAGGCGCCCTTCAGGTTCAGGTTCTCCTTCTGCCCTTGGAACAGCAGCGAGAGCGCGATGACCTCGGTCACGAGGCCCCCCGCGGCGACGAGCAGCATCGGCGTCGTCGCCAAGTCTTTCGGGTCGTCGAGCCGCAAAGCACCAAACACGATCACGATCAGGGCCATCCCGAGCAGGAAGAAGCCGTTTACGAAGGCGCCGAAGATCTCGGCGCGGATGAAGCCGAAGGTCCGCTGCGGGGTCGGAGGGCGGAGGGCGTACAAGCCGGCGACGATGGCGACGCCGACGCCCGCGACGGCGGAGAAGGTGTGGAAGGCGTCCGACAACACCGCCACGGAGCCGATGAGCAGTCCCGCGACCAGCTCCACGACGAAGTAGACGCCGGTGAGGATCGCGGAGATGACAAGCGCGCGCTGATTTCGGCCCTGCCCCGGCATCGGCGCCATCTTGGACATGTCGTGAGCAGCCATGTGGCGGAACCTCCCTTAATGCCCAATGACGCGGTACGGATACTCGTACGCTCCCAGAGGTTTGGCTGCAACCGGTACTGCGGAGTGATGTCGCGCTACAAGAAACGTACGGTGGCCTGGGCGTGGTGCCCAAAGCTACACCGAGAATGCAAGAATGTCAAATTGGCCGGTCGAACTCAGCCTTGCACCTAACGTACGCGTCATGGTATCGTGACGGCGCTCATGGACTTCCGTCTTTCGCCCGAGGAGGAGGCCTTCCGCCAGGAGGTGCGCGACTGGCTGAAGGAGAACCTGCCCAAGGACTGGAGCGGCGACCGCTTCACCCGCGACCGCGACCCGGAGACGTGGAACATCTATCGCGAGTTCGCCGGGAAGCTGGCGGCGAAGAAGTGGGTGGCGCCCGCCTGGCCGGTGGAGTACGGCGGGCTGGGGCTGAGCGTGATCCAGCAGCTTATCTTCAACGAGGAGATGGCGACCCAGCAGGCGCCGCTGGGCTACAGCATAATAGGCGTCGGCTGGGCCGGCCCCACGATCATCGTCTACGGGACGGAGGAGCAGAAGCAGAAGCACCTGGGCGCGATCACGAACGCGGAGACGATGTGGTGCCAGGGGTTCAGCGAGCCCAACGCCGGTTCGGACCTGGCCTCGCTGCAGACACGGGCGGTGCGTGACGGCGATGACTACGTGATCAACGGCGAGAAGGTATGGACCTCCGGTGCGCATCTCGCCGACTGGTGCATCCTGCTGGCGCGCACGGACCCTGAGGCGACCAAGCATAAGGGGATTTCCTACTTCCTGCTGGATATGAAGACGCCGGGCGTCACCGTGCGGCCGCTGATCGATATGATGGACAACCACGCCTTCAATGAGATGTTCTTCGATAACGTGCGTGTGCCCAAGGACTGCCTGCTGGGGGAGGAGAACCGGGGCTGGTATATGGCGGCGACGACGCTGGACTTCGAGCGGTCGTCCATCGGCGGGGCGGTAGGGGGTCGGCGGATGGTGGAGGAGCTGGTGGCCTACGCCCGCGATACGAAGCGCAACGGTAAACGGCTTTCGGAGGAGGTAACGGTGCGGGTGCGTCTGGCGGACGCGGCGCTGGAGGTGGAGATCGGGAGGATGCTGTCATACCGCGTCGCCTCGATGCAGCAGCGGGGGCTGGTGCCGAACTACGAGTCGTCCATCGCTAAGCTGTTCAATACGGACATGCAGTTCCGGCTGGCGAAGGCGGGGCTGGAGATCATGGGGCTGTACGGGCAGCTGGAGCCGCAGTCCAAGTACGCGCCGCTGCGCGGCAAGTTCGAGCGCCAGTATCTGTGGCAGACAGGGATGATCGTGGGCGGCGGCACGCCGGAGATCCAGCGCAACATCATCGCCATGCGGGGGCTGGGGCTGCCGCGGCAATGAGGTATTTTGAAAGAGGCGACAGACAACGGGAAAACGGTTGACGCAGGCGGGTAGCGGAGGCTGCCGCCAGAGACAGCGAGATCAGAAGGAGGGACCGCCCCCATGGACCTAGGCCTTGACGAACAGCAAGAGCTGCTGAAGAACTTCGCGCGCGACTTTCTGGAGAAGGAGTGCCCAGAGTCGGTCGTGCGCGAGATGGAGGAGGATGAGAAGGGGTACTCGCCGGACCTGTGGCGCAAGATGGCGGAGCAGGGCTGGATGGGCCTCATCATCCCGGAGGAGCACGGCGGCACGGGCATGAACCTGTGCGAGCTAGTGGTGCTGCTGGAGGAGATCGGTCGCGCGCTGGTGCCGGGCCCGTACATCTCAACCGTCGTGCTTGGGGCCGTCCCGATCATGGAGGCCGGCAACGATGAGCAGAAGCAGCAGCTTCTGCCCAAGATCGCCGCTGGCGAGACGATCATGACGATGGCGCTCACGGAGCCCTCGGCCAAGTGGGACGCGGATGGGGTGGAGCTGGAGGCGAAGAAGCAGGGCAACGACTACGTCCTCAACGGCGTCAAGCTGTTTGTGCCGGACGCCCACGTCAGCGACCAGATGGTTGTCGTCGCCCGCACCTCGAAGGGGAAGACGCCGGAGGACGGCATCACGGTGTTGCTGGTCGACTCCAAGTCGCCGGGCATCAGCTTCGAGCTGCTGAGGACGATCGCGGCCGACAAGCAGTGCGAGGTGACGTTCGAGAACGTGAAGGTGCCGGCGGCGAACGTAATCGGCGAGGTGGACAAGGGGTGGCCGATCGTCGAAAAGACGAAGAAGATGGCGACTGTGGCCGCCTGCGCCTATCTGGTGGGCCTATCGCAGATGGACTTCGACGTTACGTTGAACTACGCCAAGGAGCGCGTGCAGTTCGGGCGGCCCATCGGCTCCTTCCAGGCGATCCAGCACAAGCTGGCCGATGTGGTCATCGACGTAGACGGCTCGCGCTTCATCACGTACAAGGCCGCCTGGTCGCTTCAGGAAGGGGAGCCGGACGCCGACATGATGATCTCCATGGCGAAGGCGTGGACATCCGACGCCTCGCGGCGGGTGGTCGCCCACGGGCAGCAGATCCACGGCGGTATCGGTTTCACCAAGGAGTACAAGATACAGCTCTACTTCCGGCGTCAGAAGTGGATGGAGCTGATGTGGGGGGACGCCGACTACCACCGGGAGATTGTGGCTCAGAAGCTGGAAGTGTAGGGGAAGAGCCGATACCCCAGCCTAAAGGCTGGGGCATACCGAAATCAGGGGCCGCCCCGACGATAGAGTCGGGGCGGCTTGGCTTTACGTGCGGTTCTCGCGCCGGCCCTGACCGAAGCTTAACCGCCGCGACCTCCCTCCCCCTGTAACAAGCTCGGCCCGCCTTTCATCCTACCAAGTGCAAATACGCTCGAAAGCAGAGGTAACGATATGCGCATCTTCACTCGTGTCCTGCCGCTGGCGCTGGCGGCGACGCTGTTTGTCCTGGCCTCAGCCTGCAGCAGCGGCGGCACCACCAAGACTACGTCGGACCAGGCAGACGGTCAGTCCTCTGATCTGGTATCGATGGACCCGCTGGATGTCCTCTCAGCCTCGGCGGAGAGCTTCCAGGATGAAGTGCAGTCGCTCGAGGTTGACCTGCAGTTCAGCATCAACGCCGGCGGTCTGGACATAGGCACCAGCGCGGAGATGGCGTTCCAGGCGCCGGACCAGATGTATCTGACGATGGACGTAAGCGGGCTTGGGTCGTACGAGATGCTAATGCTGGGCACGGATATCTACATGAACGTGCCACCTATGGGCTGGATCGTCTTCTCTCTGGATGACCTTGGTCTGGAGGAGATTGGGCTGGACGCTGAGACGCTCCAGGACACCTTTAGCGATCACAGTCTTTTGGACTATGGGGCGCTGATCCAGAGCTTGAGTGGGGAGGTAGAGGACCTGGGCGATGAGACGATAGACGGGGGGACCTACCGCCACTATCGCGGTACTGTGGAGTTCGCCGACCTCAGCGCCGCCTTCAACGACGCCGTCGGCGCCAGCGAGGACCTGAACCTGGATGACGTCAGCGGTCCTCTGACGTTCGACGTGTGGGTGGACCCGGACAGCTATCTGCCCTACAAGCTGACGGCGAGCGGTGAGTTCGCCTTTGGGGCCGACGCCATGGTGTTCGACGCTACGATGCTGTTCACGAGCTACAACGAGCCGGTGGAGATACCGGACGCGCCTCAGGACGCCGTGTCCATGGGCGAGCTGTTCAGCGGCCTGTTTGAGGGCCTGGAGGGGTTCGAATAAGCTAACGAACCACGTACGGGCGCCTTGACAGGGATATCAGGCGCTCGTATATTACGCGAAGGC
>JADFRV010000162.1 GCA_022561095.1 Chloroflexota bacterium
CGCACAGCAGCCCACCGCCCATCGGACTATACGGTATAACGCCCAAACCCAGCGTGCGACAACAGGGGAGCACTTCCAGTTCGACCATCCGGTTGCGAAGATTGTATACGCTCTGCTCCGAAACCAGTCCCAGGAAATTACGCTGTACAGCCAACGCCTGGGCCTGTGCGATGTTCCATCCGGCGAAGTTACTGCTACCCACATACAGAACCTTGCCTTCACGCACCAATTGCTCCATCGCTTGCCAAATCTCTTCCCATGGCGGATAGCGGTCAATATGGTGCATCTGGTACAGATCGATGTGGTCGGTCTGGAGCCGGCGGAGGCTGGTTTCGCACTGGACACGCAGGGTGTCCGGGCGGCCGTCGATTTCCTTCTTGCCGCTCTCCTGACCAATCGCCATGCCCGCCTTACTGGCGAGGAACAGCGACTGGCGATCAGGCAACTGCGGCGAGAGCAGATGGAACCCGTTCTGGAGTTCTTGGGGCTGTCGAAACGACTTCTCGCCGGTGAGATGGTCGGTGAATCCATGCGTACGGCGTCGCCCAGTGAGGGCGTCAAGGTCGATGAGGAGTATCCGGCGCAGTGGGAGGCGTACAAGGAATACGCGCAAAAGGGTGTCCCTGATAGGGTGGACGTGGTAAAGGCGTTTCTGGTCGCTATGGCATCATCGGCGTCAATGCCGCGCCTTCAGGAGCAGCTTGCGAGGGTGATGCAGGCCGACGAGAGTCCCGACACCACATTTGGGGGTGCCTTCAAGTCAGCCGATGAACTGGTCGAGCAATACTTGGCTGGGGCCGAAAGAGGGGCGTAACCGTGAGAGGCTGGGCCGTCTGGGCCGCTACCCTGCCGGTGGTTATGCCGCTTAACGGGATCGTGTGGATGCTGGTGATCGCGTGGTGAGGCCACTGACGGCCCTCTCTCCGTTTCCAGGGCCGCGTTGACACCGCACCGTGGCTTTGGGCATGATACCTCCGGTATGGATGTCGCCGCCCTCATCATAGCCATCGTTGCGTTGGTTCTAGCCCTGATAGTGTCCGGGTTCGGCATCGTTCTCCAATGGCTAATGTTTAGGGCCAACACCGAACAGGTAGCGCAAATGGGCGCACAAAACGCAGGACTTGGTGAACGCCTAACAAATGCGCTTACCGAGATACGGGAGATTACCACCCAAACGCGGGGAACAATGGACACAACCATGAAGGACGTTGTAGCAGCCGCTCTGCCGACAGTCTTTGGCAAAAACAAGGCGGAAGTGGCACCGGGCGAACTTGACACAGATGCACCAACTGAGAAAGTGGCGGTTAGATCATGGCAACTCAAGAAGCTGATCCGCCTGGTTAAAAGTTCGTCGATAAGCCGGCTGATTCTCGATCGCCTGCAGTCCAAGCCTGCCGGTATCAGCACTGACGATCTGATCGACGCAATTCCCGTCAAGGACGAGGACGACCAGACAGAAGACCAAAAGCAGGTTTACCGGGCATTGGTTACAATGCGGTCCCTCACAATGCTCGAGGGTCTCGATGTCGTAACGCTGGTGGACGGTAGGGCCCTCTTGAACGATCACATCGACCTCAAATCCATTCTTGCCGAGGCTGGGGGAGAATAGATCAGGGCGGGCCGCTTATCGGCATTGGGACGAGGGCTAATCTTTCCACCTGCCGCGGCCCGCCCATGAGTGTGGAAGACAGGCAGAGTTCGACTGTTGGCCCGGGCCGCGCCGCCTTCACGCCGTTGACAAAATTTACGGTTCGCTTAAAATGGGCATGCTCTCCTTCGGCTCGCCTCATACACTCGCTTGCTGCGAACTACTTTTCTCCTGGCCGGGCTTGGGGCAGCCCTCATCATCGGCGGCCTCACGGCCGTCCGCAGTGAGGCCATACCGAACACGAGCCAGACGTTCTGGGCCGAGCAGCACGTCCAGGGCATCACCCCCGGCCAGGTCTACCGCCTCGATGGCTGCTTCACCGTCACTGCCCCGGGCCTCACGTATGTGTCCCTGCGGGTGGTCTGGCACGAGGCAACGGTGCCCTTCGTCGGATCCTCAATCAACCAAGATGAGTGGCCCGGAAACCCCTGGCTGATCGGCTCGGAGCAGTGCCTCTCCCTCACCAATGCTGACGCGCCCTGTGCGGCGCGCTCTGCGGTCTACGGCGTGGTGGCGGTGAAGGACCCCAGCGTGGTTGACGTCTTGAGCCTCGAGTTCTCGCTGGAGCCGGGAGCTACGCCCACCGCCTGTCCGCCCCCGCCGGCTCCCCCAACGCCTGCGCCGGAGCCCACGTTGGCGCCCAAGCCCTCCCCCACGCCAAGGCCCTCGGCGCCCGCGCCCGCCGCCAGTGCGATCGCGGAGCCCACGCTCTTCCCCACTCTGGTGAACGGCGGCTTTGAGGATGTCCGCGAAGACGGCACGCCGTACGGCTGGCGAAAGATCGGCGGCGAGATGAGCGCCAGCGGCGCCGTTAGCTCTGAGGGAGACCTGTCGGCGTCGCTGCTGAGCCGCACAGAGTCGACGAAGTGGCTGTATCAAGCAGTAAGCGTGGAAGGAGGCTCGTACTACCAGCTACGAGCGATGGCGCTGAAGAACGACCCGGCGGCACGGGAGGTATTGCTACGCGTCTCCTGGTACGCAAGCGCTGACGGCAGCGGAAGCCAGCTCAGCACGGTGGACTCGTCAGCGCTGGCGGAGGACTCGCCGGAGTTCGTCGCGTTGGATACCGGCCCGGTACGAGCGCCGCCCGAAGCGCGGTCTGCCAAAGTCCGACTGTTGCTCAGGCCCAAATCGGCTACGCCCGTAGTGGTCTATTTCGACGACGTGCGGTTTGAGGCAACGGCCGCGCCGCCGGCCGAGGGCGACTCGGGCAGCGGGCAGCAGATTCGAAGCGCGACGGAAGACGGGGGCGGCGCGGCGACCGGGAACGTCCAGCGAGTGGCCAACGCCGAGGTTCTGAACGCGTCGGCAGGCCCAGCAGATCTCGTCAACGTCCGAGAAGAACTAAAGCAGCCTGCTACTCTCGCCGATAGCGGCGGCCGCCCGTTGTGGCCGCTGCTCCTTGCATTCGGAGTGTCCGCAGCCGGCCTGACGATCATGGCGGGCAGCGCTTGGCGCAGAGCTCGCCTTGCTGAGAGAAACGAACGTCACCTATAATCAATAGCGATGAGTGATAGTGCAGCCGCAGCCGAGTCTATGAAAGCGAAAGGCTCGAGGCAGAGTACGGGCACACCGCGGGTTATCGCTATAGATGGGCCAGCGGCGGCGGGCAAGAGCACCGTCGGTCGCGAGATCGGCATCCAGCTCGGCTATCCGTTCCTGGATACAGGAGCTATCTACCGGGCTATGACCTGGACGGCGTTGCACCGCGGCGTTGACCTCAGCGACGAGGACGCCCTCAGCGAGCTGGCGGCATCCCTCAGCATAGACGTCGGACCCCCTACCCCGGAAAGCATCGAGCCGTCGACCATCTTCGTGGACGGGCAAGACGTCACTCGCTTTCTCCGCCAACCGGAGGTAGAAGCGGCGGTATCGTTGGTATCGAGGGTAGCAGGAGTACGCAATGCCCTCGTTAAGTTGCAGCGGGATCTCGCCGGGCGCAACGCGGTAGTGATGGCCGGCCGTGACATCGGCACGGTGGTGCTGGCGAACGCCGACCTGAAGCTGTATCTGGATGCCTCAGTCGAGGAGAGGGCGCGGCGCCGGTTCGCCGAGCTATCGGCCCTGGGCATGGACCTTACGGAGGAGGACGTGCTACGAGACCTGCGCCGCCGCGACCGGATCGATTCGGAGCGCTCCGTGTCACCCCTCCGTCCCGCCGAGGACGCGGTCGTCCTGGATACCGATGGCCTAACACTTGAGAAAGTTGTGCAGCGGCTGATGGAGATAGTGGAGGGTTCAGCGTGAGGAACCTTTTTCACGCCGTGTACTACTGGGTCAACGTGATGACCTGGGTGCGCCTGCTCATCCTGCTGGCCGTCAAGCGCGACATCCAGGGCCTCCAGCATATCCCTCGCAAAGGCGCTCTGATCCTGGCCAGCAACCACCTCAACGTGGGGGATCCCTCTGTGCTCACCGGAATCACGCCACGGCGCATCGCCTGGATGACCAAGCAAGAGCTGTTCGATATCCCCGTGTTCGGCATCCTCTACCACCTGTTCGGCTGTATCCCGGTGCGGCGATTCCAGGCTGACCTGCGAGCGCTGAGGCGGTCCCAGGAAGCGCTGCGACGCGGCCTGGTGCTGGGCATGTTCCCTGAAGGCACAAGGAGCGGCGAGAGCGGTTTGGGGCGGGGCGAGCCCGGCGCGGCGCTCATCGCCATGCGCACCAACACACCCATCTTGCCGGTCGCCATCTGGGGCACGGAGGGCATCAAGCTGCCGCGTGATTTCTTTCGGCGGACAGAGATCCACATCCGCTACGGGGAGCCGTTCTACCTGCCCAGACCGGAGCGGGTCACCAAGGAGGCGGTGGAAGAGGGAGCCGAGATCATCATGAGGCGAATCGCGGAGCTATTACCCCAGAGGTACCGTGGGATATACTCTGATCCAGAGCCACGAGCGATCGCAATCAAGGGGGCAGCGCAGTAACGATGGAGATACTCCTGGCCAAGGATATGGGCTTCTGCTGGGGTGTGCGCCGCGCCATCGACATCATGGAGAAGGCGACGGAGGAGCGGGGCGAAATCGTAAGCCTGGGGCCCATAGTCCACAACCCACAGGTGGTGCGCGAACTGGAAGACAAAGGAGTTCGCACCTCTAACAAGATCCCGTACGACAACTCTCTGCCCGTGGCCATCACCGCCCACGGCGCGGGCCCAGAGGTGCTTCAAGAGGCACGAGCGCGGGGCGCGGAAGTGATCGACACCACTTGCCCTATCGTCACCCGTTCTCAGCGCTGGGCCAAGAAGATGGCGGAGGCCGGCTTCACGGTCGTCATCTTCGGTGACGCCCGCCACCGCGAGGTTAAGGGTGTCCTCGGATGGGCCGGCTCACACGGCCTGGCCCTACAAGACGGAGACCCTATCCCAGATGATCTACCGTCGCGCCTAGCCATCATATCCCAGACCACACAGAGCCCACAGCGATTCGCCGACTTCGTTTCCAGACTAATGCGGGAACATGTAGATTCGATCAGC
>JADFRV010000024.1 GCA_022561095.1 Chloroflexota bacterium
GTAAAGAGTTGCAACCTCAGACTCGATACGCATGGCAAGTTCATCATTCCTATGGCGGAGAACCTTCACGCGTCGCCGTCGAGGTGCGTCCCCGCTTCGGCACGATGACAGGCTGGCGCGTGCTCATCCCAGCTTCCTCAGATGTTGTTGCTGTAAGTTGGGGCGCCGCGGGCGGCGGTGCCATGTCAATGACCACGACCTCATGGATCACCGGAACCATCACCCTTGACGATGGGACCAAATGTAAGTTCATGGGTTCGGCCGATGTTCTGTCGCCGTCGGTCAGTGCCTATGCAGTGTTTGATCGGCAACTGCCCGAGTTCGTTGGCTTTGGTCAGGCGGGTCCGACAGGTGTCCCGAGCGGATATATAGAGCGGATTCAATTCAGATGATAGGTGGAGGGGCGTAACCGTGAGAGGGTGGGCCGTCTGGGGCGCTACCCTGGCGGTGGTCCTGCTACTGAACGGCATCGTGTGGACGCTGGTGATCGCGTGGTAGAGCGCCAGGGGCCGGCGCCGCGCTGGGTAGCAGTGTCCGATGTGACACAAATTCGGGGCGCAGCGTCCGAGCGGGTCGCCTAGGGCGTGCTCTGGCCTGGAGGAGGAGGAGGCTGCGCTGGCGGAGGAGGAGGCTGGGCTGGCGGGGTCTGTATCCTCTGCCCCTGAATCATCCTGATATGGGCCGCCCCCTCGCTGTTCTCGAAGAGCTTGTAGGCTCCGGTGCCCTCGAAGGTCACGAGCACTGAAACGTACAGCACTTGGATGGCGCGGTGAAGCGTGGCATCGTCGGTGGTGTCAATAATATTGAGGTCGAGCTTTTCGAGATCGCTCTTGCCGACTCGCCGTGCGTGCGATCGGAAAAGCTTGTCGTTCGCCAAGTACTTTGCCACTTTCCGGGCCTTCCGGCCAGGGTTGGGTTGTTCCCGGAACATGTACGAGCGGAGCCAGTTCGCAACCAGCTCTAGTGAAAGGGCGATGTGATTCTCACACTCCACGAGAAGAGACGGACCGTATTGCTGTAGGATTGGTAGCCACGCCGGCATCAACGCTGGGTTATTCTCTAGGTCCTTGGTGGCCTTCGCAAACTGGTCTCTGATCGCTCCAGCGGGGCTCTGTCGGTTGTTGATCACCATTTGCGGGTCGATCGGCCCCAGTTCTGAACTCTCGTCTAGCAGTAGCACGTCGCCAGCCATAGCCAGCATCGTCGCCGCGCTCTTGGCAATGCCAGGGATAAGAAAGCGGATGTGTTGGAAGCGAGATCGCAGTAGTCGAACGATGGACTCAGTCGCCTCAGCGGAGCCGCCCGGTGATTGAAGCAGGACGTCAACCTCGTTTCCTGGAGTTGCTTCGATGATCTCTTTGAAGCCCTCTAGGTCCTCGAGGCCAATGAGTACGTCGCCGCCGACAGCCTGAAGCTTCGCCTTGTTCAGGAAGTCGACGGCGTACAGAATGACCGGTCGGCCAGTGTAGTCGCGTAATGCCGCGAGCTTTGCCCGACGAGGAGTGTCGTGGTTGCCGCCTGCTGCTTGTACCTCTTGCTGTGTCTGGTTCCAGAGCGTCACGACGTCGTCGACGTCGTCGTCACCTTGGGAGGTCTGTTAGCCTCCAGCAGGTTGGCGTACATCTGATCGGATACGTGGAATAACTCAAGCGCTGTCCGAATCTGGGGGTTGCGCGCAAGGTATTCTTTCATTGCCTCGTCCAAGGACTGGGCTTTCAGGTTCTTGCTAGGCGTTGTCATGACACCCTTTCTCTTCGCGCCCCCATTATTCGCGCAATTCCGCTGCCGTGTCAATCACCCAATTGCTTCAGGGCGACTCGCAGCCCCCTCAGCGCCACGAGAACGCCTGTTCAGTTATAATCGCGGGGAAGTGGGCCTCCGCATCGGCACCCCCTGGCGCGCTCTCAGCCCCCGCGTGACGCCCTGCCCGCGCCCCTACTGCAGCGGCGGCGTCCTAGACCTGGGAGACGGGAAGCGTTGCCTTCTCTGCGGCCGGGGCAGCGTGGTGCCGGATACGGGATCGGCGCCGGCGGCGAAGTCGAACGCGTACAGATGATTAGGGAGGCCGCCCGAGGGAGGGACGGCATCGACAAAAGCCCCATCCCCGGCCGGCCATGAGAGCCGCGAGGCCCCCGGGGCTCGTACTCCCCGGGGGACATCGCAGACCTAGAGGAAGAAGCGGGCCAGGGAAGGAGAAACCCCGGCCCGGTTGTCATCTAATCTCGCGCCGCCAGCCGCACGAAGGGGCTGAGGGTGTCGCTGCCGGTCTGGGGTGTTATGGCCGACAGGATTCCAGGCCGCCCGTCGACGCGCTCAATGATGCGGAAGACGGTTATATCGTTCACGAACTTGGCGTGGATCGAGGACTCGGCCCGCATCTCCATGCGGTCGCCGATGAGGTAGTGGCTGAAGTCGATAAACATGATGTCGCCGGCGTCGCCGACTGTCGGCAATTTCTCGGTGAAGAGTAGTGGCCTGCCAAGGATCGTCGGGGGCAGCGAGCCCGCGCCCGTTTGGAGCCAGATCGCGCCGCCGCCCGTACCGACTGAGAGGGCCATAGTCGCCAGCTCGGCGAAGGTGTCGATGTTCGCCACCCAGACCGCGTTCTCCAGTGAGTTGGGCAGCATCCGGGCGAACATCTTGACGATGTTCTCCCAAACGATCGTGTTCGCCGTCTGGCCTGCCTCTTTGGTGACCGCCACCATCGCGTCCGCGTTCAGAACGCCCAAGGGCTCACCAACGCCGCTGCCGGTAAGGAACGCGATATCCTCGAACCAGCTTATCGCCTGACTGAACCCCCTGTTAAGCATCACATCGAGGGCGCCGGCATCGTCCATCAGGAGCTCGTTGGGGACGTCCGAGCGCGCCGTCAGCTTCTTAGCATCCAGCCCGATGCGGGCGAACTTGGCTTCGCTCTCGCTAAGCTCCGCTCCCTCTTCCGTCCAGGCCGCCGTCACGCCGCCGAAGACAGTAGAAGCGTTCGACGTAGCATCAGTCGCCGGCACCAGCAGCCGGGAGCTGGACATTGGATAAACCGTCGCCCGAGGGCGAACGATGCTTCGCTCCAGGGTTTCCATGAGGAGCCCGGAGCGGAACACCTCGGGAACGAGGAATCCGCCGGCGCTGGGCTCCAGGCTGGAGTAGTCGTTGCGAACCGCAAGGGCCTGCGGGCTGATGGCCGCCATGAAGTTGCCGAAGCCCTTGTCCTTCCAGTGATCGTCCAGCTTGCGACCGGGAGCGCCGCTGTAGCTGGCGATCTGGCGATTGACGATGCGCGTGCTTAGTGCGCCGCCGTTCGGGTGCTCGGTGCCGCCCAGGTTCGGGCGGTTGACATTCAGCCGACCATCACGAGCCCCAGCGACCGCCTCCCCTTGCTTCCATTCGGCGAGGCCCTCTGCGACGCCTGCAGCGACCCGGTTGTCAATCTCGGCCCATGCTCGCTCGTTCGCGACCTTAGCCTTCTGAGCGGCGGCCGCCTTCTCCCGATTCCTCTTCTCCTGTACTGGATCCATTTCGCCTCCAAACCGGTTTCGTGGGCGGTATATCGCCGCCGCTTTCAGCGTAGGAAGCGAGCGTGAACGTACGAAGGGACGAGAAATGAGGCGGGGATTGAACCGTGCGCTATTTCGCGGATCGCCGGGCAGCGGACCGTGCTCGGTCAAGGCAGCTACGCGCAGCCTCAGCTTGACGCCTGTCCTCGAGGTTATAGCGGGGCCGGTGCCGAGCGGCCCAGGCGGGGAGCTGAAGCGTCAGGGCGTCGGCTTTCTCTTCCTTGGTGAACGGCCTACGTCCGGCCCCCTTCACCTTCGGCGACCCCTCGGGGCGACCCGGCTTACCCTCCGGCTGACATGACTTCTCGTATGAGGCGATGCCTAGATGGTGCTCACGAGTCGCCTCCGCCGGCACATTCAGCAAGAGAGAACCATCCTCGCCGTGGTGGACGACGCCAATCGGGTTGCCGGGCAGGCGGTCCAGCCCATCCGGCGCCATCTTCTCTAACAGCGCCAGCGCTTCCTCACGGCCTCCGCCGGCGGCGCCATAGGTCACAGACGCGACCAGTGCGCCTAGGAACGCCGTCAACCCCTCTTCGCCGAGTGATTGCCTCAGTGTTGGGGCCGCCGAGGTAGCCGCCGTCACTAAGGCGGATAGGTGCGCCTGGGCCATCTCCCTGATCTTCGCCACGAACGTCCGCCCCTGGCCTCTCAGGATCGCCGCATCCCCGAACTCACCGCGGGCGGCCAGGTTCGCAGCCCGCGCCCTTGCCGCCTGATGGAGCCGTCCCGCTTGCAGGCTGAACGCGACGGCCGTATCGAAGCCGGCGAGGAACATGGGATCATCGAAGAGGTGACCTATCTCGGTCTTGAGCGTAGCGGCTTGGCCTTGCCACCATCGGGTAGGCCGGGGGCGGCGGTTCACGCCACCCTCCAGTAGGGGGCAGCGGCGGGGCCAGTCTCTATCCGCGCCATCAGACCCCCCCCCACTCAACCTGCGGGCTAAAAAGTGGTGCTAAGCACACGGTCTCCAGGGCCCGTCGCACCAAAAATCTGACCCCTACCCCCTGGTGGCTGCTCACAGTAGGGCCCTCTGCTTCCTCAGCCGTGGCCGACCGCCAGAGGGCCGCACCATGACGTTCACCACTTGTAGATGATCCGACCGTACGATGACCGCGATGTGGCGGGCTTGGCCTCTCGGTCCAACGACTGCCTGGTGCGCGTACTCCGGCGCATGGCCTCGTTTGTAGCGCAGGACGTAATGCTTGTGACCCTGATGCCGAGCGGTGATTACGCCGTAGACCCGCCGGATACGCCCCATGTAGCGCACGTGGGTCGGGTCAGAGGCCGTGGGTGGCAGCATAGGGCGGAACGGGGGCCCGAGGCCGTTGTTGGCCCTCTGATGGGCCGATTGTGCTTTCGTAGCAGAATTAGTCACCCCGTCGCGCCTTCCTTTCATGACGTGGCCTCCCCCTCTCTGGCGGGTTGATTCCATCTGCAGTACGAGCATCTCATGCTGGTGCCGTAGCTCTCGGCGATTTCCTGATGAATGATGTAGTGCAGAGCCGCTCCTGGGTTGACGTACCTGTCATAGCTCGAGGTGGGGAGAGCATCGAAGCGGTCGACTACCTGGTCCATCTCGGCCAGAACCCCGATGTGTTTCCGTACGAATCCCTGTGCGCCATTGAAGCCGTGGGCCGTTAGCCTCAAGGCGAGCTGGGTAATGCGGTTTGATTGTTCCGCGTCTGCTGCTGCTGCTAAGGAAGGGAAGGGGATAACCCCCTCCGGCGCCTTCCCTCGCTCGCGGAGCCAGGCCAATCGTTGTTTGATTGTTGCTGCCCCCGCCTGCAGGTAAGGACCGAAGACGCGTCTCTGTGCCGGCGTGAGTGTCGTCATCGCCTCGCGGAGGTCTCTCAATTCGGAATCTCTGCTGTAGCGGCCGTGGACCCACCTGTTCTTGTTGCCTTTCGGCGCGCCGGCGCCAGGTCGGCGGCCGCCCCGTTTCCCCGTCATTGCACACCGGGCGATTCAATCAAAAGAGCTGCACCCTCTGACGCGGGAACAATCAAACCGCCCGGACGAGGTCATCGATCATGCCGCCTCATCCGCCTTCGCCTCCAGCCGCTTGCGCCGCTTCCGGGCGTGCATCGCCATACTCCATGCCTTCATGGAGCCGGCGTAGTGCCGTGCGGCACCGGTCTCAGCGCCCTTCAGCGAGTCCTGGCGCTTCCCCTCGGGATCACGGGCCCATGAGAGGGCGCCACCCGCAGCGCCATAAAGCTGCTGTAGCTTCCTGTCCTGCGTCACGACGCCTTGCCGTCCTTAGGCCGGCGCAGGCGTTCGCGGAACTCTAGTACGTCTACCGCGTTGAACCGGCGCCAGCCGGATGGCAGCAACCTATAAGAGGGTAGGTGGCCGGCGTCCGCCAAGCGGCGTACGGTGTCAACGCTTACGCCAAGGAGGTCCGCCGTGCTGGAAACTGAGAGGCTGCGTCGCATGGACTCATGCTTGCAAACCTCAGGAAATTACGACACGTGAGAAAAACTATTTTCTAAGGCTAGTCCTCTTAAACTTCAGCAGCTCCGTGTGGAAGCACGGCCGCCCCTGTAGCCTCTTTAGCCCAGCGCGCCGCGCCGCGTGGTACGCCCCAGGTGAGACAGGAACCTTTAGGCCACGAGCCGCCAGCCAGGTGCCGATCTTGTAATATTCGAACTTGCCGCACTCGCGGAAACAGTAGATCAGGGCGTCACGGTCAACCCGGCTCTTTGGGCGGCCTCCGCCGGGGCGGAGTCGCTTCGCCTCGCTCTCCAGGAACGCATCGTCCTGTCTCCGATGCTCAAGCCACCACTCCTTATCGTCCGCATCAATGATCCCCTCTCTGACGTAGAAGTCTGCGTCCTCTGGCGTCTTCGGGCCTCGGATCCTATTGATGTGCTTGATCTCTTCTGTGTGGCTCTCCCGCTCGTTCACAGCTTGTCACCTGGGCTCAGTTCTACGTGCGCCGCCAACGCTCTCTCGCTGGCCGCAGATGCCGCGTAGCGCTGCAGCATCGCCCCCCGCGATCGCCAGCCGGCCAGCCTCTGCACGTCGCCCTCAGAGCCGCCGTCAGACAGCCATTGGTGGACGAAGCTGTGTCGCAACATGTGGGGGTAGACGCCGGGGATACCTACCCTCTCCCCTGCCGCCCTGATCGCCCGGTAGGCGCTCTCCCGCTTCAGCGGCATACCCTTGCGGCCCATCCACAGGTGCGGGTCCGTAATACCGCGGCGGCCGCGCTCCGTCAGGTAGCGCATCAGCCGCGTACGCACCCTGGAGCCGACGCGGACGGGCCGCTCTCGCCGCCCCTTGCCCCAGACCCGGACGTGGCCGTCCTCTCCAACGTCGTCGACGGTGAGGGCCAGACACTCGCTGATCCGCACCCCGCTGTCATAGAGGAAGTGGATCATCGCCGCGTCTCGCAGCCCCAGGAGGGACTTGTCGCAGCCGTCGATTATCTTCTTGATCTGCTCCCGAGACAGGACGGGCACCTCCGCCTCTGTGACCCTCTGGCGGGGCAGCTTCACCGTGATGTCCTCGACGGGCAGGTCGCAGACGTCCCGCAAGAAGACGTAGAAGCGCCGTAGCCCCTGGATGCGCAGGTTCACCGTGGGGGCGGAGCGATCCTTAGACAATTCCGCCTGCCAGCTCCGGGCGTGTTCCGTGCTGGCATCCTCGGGCTCGATGTTCAGCCCCAGGCCGACGAGGAAGTCCCTGAATCCGATTGCCGATCTCAGGTAGATGTCACTGGTAGCCGGCGAGAGGTTGGCGCCGGAGGGCCCCAGGTGCTCCCGCCACTCGGCGATGCGCAGGTCCCAGGAGTTTCCCGATTCTAGTAGCTCCCGTAATGTTGCGTTGCTGCTAGTCAGGCCCATGTTTGCCCTCCTTTCGTGTCTGTCCGTATTGTACACGAATGCAACGCAGTATGACACAACGTTACGTAGCGTACAGAGGAGCTGAGTGGAAGATGAGTGAACGGTGAAGGATCAGTTTGAAGTTAGGGGGCGGAGGGCCGGGGCTGGAGTTTAGAGCCCGCGAGCCAGCATCGCCAAACACAAAAACAAAGGCCCTGGCGGCGGCCTATTTTCCACACCCAGTTGCCCAGGCAGTATCGTCAGCGCTGAGGCGTTTCACTTCCGTGTTCGGGATGGGAACGGGTGGTTCCACCTCGCTCTAGCCACCAGGAGCCTTGGTCTTACGGTTTGTCAGCCTTGCGGACCGGCGGGGCCGGCCCGCAAGCGTTATCGTTTGGTAGCGGGGGTGGGACTCGAACCCACGACCTCCGGGTTATGAGCCCGGCGAGCTGCCGCTGCTCCACCCCGCGATGTGGACGAACAGAGAGTGCCTGATACGTTTTGTGGGGGTAATGGATTGGTGGTCAAGCCCTCGGCCATTAGTACGGCTCAGCTGAACCGGTTGCCCGGCTTACACCTGCCGCCTATCAAGCGGGTAGTCTTCCCGCGGCCTTACTCCCCGCCGAAACGGGGATGGGAGACCTCATCTTGAGGGGGGCTTCGCACTTAGATGCTTTCAGCGCTTATCCCGTCCGGACATAGCTACCGGGCTTTTTGCTCCTGGCGGAACAACCCACACACCAGCGGTCCGTCCACCCCGGTCCTCTCGTACTAGGGGCAGCTCCTCGCAAGTCTCCTGCGCCCACTGCGGATAGAGACCGAACTGTCTCACGACGTTCTGAACCCAGCTCGCGTGCCGCTTTAATGGGCGAACAGCCCAACCCTTGGGACCTTCTCCAGCCCCAGGATGGGACGAGCCGACATCGAGGTGCCAAACCTCCCCGTCGATGTGAACTCTTGGGAGAGATCAGCCTGTTATCCCCGGGGTAGCTTTTATCCGTTAAGCCACGGCCCTTCCACACGGAACCGTAGGATCACTTTGCCCGGCTTTCGCCCCTGCTCGGCTTGTTGGCCTCACAGTCAAGCCCCCTTATACCAATACGCTCGACGGCTGATTTCCATCCAGCCTGAGGGGACCTTTGGGCGCCTCCGTTACTTTTTGGGAGGCGACCGCCCCAGTCAAACTGCCCACCAGGCGCTGTCTCCCCGATCTATCGGGGGTTAGGAGGTAAACTAGGGAAGAGTGGTATTTCAAGGACGGCTCCGCTCCAACCAGAGTTGGAGTTTCACAGCCTCCCACCTATCCTACGCATCCCTGGCCCGCCTTCAACACCAAGCTACAGTAAAGCTCCACGGGGTCTTTTTGTCCTGCAGCGGGTAACCCGCATCTTCACGGGTCCTGCATTTTCGCCGAGCCCCCCGTCGAGACAGTGCCCAACTCGTGACACCTTTCGTGCGGGTCGGAACTTACCCGACAAGGAATTTCGCTACCTTAGGACCGTTATAGTTACGGCCGCCGTTCACCGGGGCTTCGGTTTGAGCCTTATCAGCCCGCCCCTTAACCTTCCGGCACCGGGCAGGTGTCAGCCCCTATACCTCAGCTCTCGCTTTGGCAGAGACCTGTGTTTTTGTTAAACAGTCGGCTGGGCCGCTTCGCTGCGACCTCCGTCCGCTCCCGGGGCAAGCCCGTTCACAGCCAGAGGCACCTCTTCTTCCGAAGTTACGAGGCCAAATTGCCGAGTTCCTTAACGGGGGGTCACTCGACCACCTGAGGGCGCTTACCCCTGCCTACCTGTGTTGGATTGCGGTACGGACATCCCCATGACTGGACGACGAGGCTTTTCTAGCCAGCGTGGGATTAGCTGAGTCGCCTTGACCGAAGTCGCCGCTCCCCTCAATCCCTCAGCTTAACCTGGGAAGGGATTTGCCTCTCCCCAGACGCCTACGGATCAAGGACGGACCATGTCCAATGGGCCCGCTCAGCCTACCCTCCTGGGTCCTCCCGCCGTCTCATAACGTCAGTGGAGATGGGGCCGGAATAATAACCGGCTGTCCATCGGCATCGACTATACGTCTTAGCCTTAGGCCCGCCTAACCCTACGTGGACGATCCTTCCGTAGGAAACCTTAGGCATTCGGTGGGCGAGATTCTCACTCGCCTTGTGCTACTCGTGCCGGCATTCTCACTTCCGTCCGCTCCACCAGCCCTCACGGCCTGGCTTCACCGCTGAACGGAACGCTCCCCTACCTTCCCCGATCAATGATCGGAGAACCACAGCTTCGGTGATGGGCTTGAGCCCCGTTACATTTTCGGCGCAGGACGGCATCGACCAGTGAGCTGTTACGCACTCTTTAAAGGGTGGCTGCTTCTAAGCCAACCTCCTGGCTGTCTGGGCTGTCCCACATCCTTTCCCACTTAGCCCATACTTGGGGACCTTAGCTGGTGGTCTGGGTTGTTTCCCTTTCGTCCGTGAAGTTTATCCCCCACGGGCTCACTCCCAGGCTTATCTCTTGGCATTCGTGGTTTGGTTGGGTTTGGTAAGCGTTGTGCCCCCTAGCCCATCCAGTGCCCTACCTCCAAGAGACTTTTCCTGAGGCTGCACCTAAATGCATTTCGGGGAGAACCAGCTATCTCCTGGTTCGATTGGCATTTCACCTCTACCCACAGCTCATCCAGAGACTTTGCACCGTCAAATGGTTCGGGCCTCCACCTAGATGTTATCGAGGCTTCACCCTGGCCATGGGTAGCTCACCAGGTTTCGGGTCAAATCCCAACGACGTTCCCGAAGGAAGCGCCCTATTCGGACTCGCTTTCGCTATGGCTGCGCAAGTCTCCTTGCTTAACCAGGCCACTGAGATTTACTCGCCGGCTCATTCTCCAATAGGCACGCCGTCACCCCGGCGAACCGAGGCTCCGACGGTTTGTAGGCACGCGGTTTCAGGAACTTTTAACTCCCCTTCCGGGGTACTTTTTCACCATTTCCCTCACGGTACTTCTGCGCTATCGGTCGCTGGAAGTGTTTAGCTTTGGAGGGTGGGCCCCCCGGTTTCCCACGGGATTACACGTGTCCCGTGGTACTCAAGAACACGAACCAGGAAGGCTCAGCGTCCCTTCGCGTACGAGGCTTTCACTCTCTACGGCGGCCCTTTCCAGGGTACTTCTGCTGGGACTGAGCTTTGTAACTTCCCGGGAGCTCCACAGCGCTCCCCATTCGTGTCTTACAACCCCGCCAGGGCATTGGCCCGTGGGCCGTTACCTTCCCTGACGGTTTGAGCTGTTCCCCGTTCGCTCGCCGCTACTAAGGGAATAATCTCTTTTCCTCGGGGTACTTAGATGTTTCAGTTCCCCCGGTTCCCCCTCCGACTCAAGTCGGAGTGCCCCGATTATTCATCGAGGCGGGTTCCCCCATTCGGAAATCCCCGGCTAAGCTTGCTAGACAGCTAACCGAGGCTTATCGCAGTCTCGCCGCGTCCTTCATCGGCTTCCAGCGCCTAGGCATCCACCGCGCGCCCGTAGTAGCTTTAACCACCAATCCATTACCACCACAACGCGGGGTTGTGATCCCTCAGGTCACTCTCTATTCATCTGTTAAGGTGCTCCCCGGCTTCCCGCCGGGCTTCCCTGCCGAAGTATCCTTCGGCGGGGGAGTCCGCCTGGAAGTTGATCTACTCACGAAGAGACCGGCCTGACGTGGGCCGATCCCTCTGCCACCAGACCCCTATTCTTCCCTCCTTCTATTCTATTGTCAAGGGCAATCTCCCTGCAATCTTCACTCTTTCCTCTGCCGGCTGCGCTGGTGGAGCCGGGGGGACTCGAACCCCCGACTTCCGCCTTGCAAAGGCGGCGCTCTCCCAACTGAGCTACGGCCCCACTGTCTGCCGTTGCATGGTGGGCGATGGTGGACTCGAACCACCGACCTCGGTCTTATCAGGACCGCGCTCTAACCAGCTGAGCTAATCGCCCACCTTGTTGAGGGTCGGCGGTCATCGCCCACAATTCCCAGCGGGGCTGCCGCCTGGCCGCCCGTTCGGGCTGGCCCTTAACCCCTGCATAGCGGATGGAAGCGCTTGGCGGTGCTTACCTTAACTGCCCCAAACTAGGTTCGGGGATCGACCTAGGAGATGGCAGGGCCTATATAGGACCGTGCGGTTTCTCCCTAGAAAGGAGGTGATCCAGCCGCACGTTCCCGTACGGCTACCTTGTTACGACTTCGTCACAGTTACCCGCCTCACCCTAGGCGCCTGCCTCGCTTGCGCGTTGGCTCAGCGGTTTCAAGTGCTGCCAGCTTCCATGACGTGACGGGCGGTGTGTACAAGGCCCGGGAACGTATTCACCGCAGTATTGCTGACCTGCGGTTACTAGCGACTCCGCCTTCATGCAGGCGAGTTGCAGCCTGCAATCTGAACTGAGGCCGGCTTTGGGGGATTGGCTCCAGCTCGCGCTTTAGCAACCCGCTGTACCGGCCATTGTAGCGTGTGTGTAGCCCAGGACGTAAGGGCCATGCTGACTTGACGTCATCCCCACCTTCCTCTGAGTTTATCCCAGCGGTCCCGTCAGAGAATATAACTGACGGCGGGGGTTGCGCTCGTTGCGGGACTTAACCCAACACCTCACGGCACGAGCTGACGACAGCCATGCAGCACCTGTACCGGCTCCCCGAAGGGTCCCTCACCTTTCAGATCAGTACCACCGGTATGTCAAGCCCTGGTAAGGTTCTTCGCGTTGCATCGAATTAAACCACACGCTCCGCCGCTTGTGCGGGCCCCCGTCAATTCCTTTGAGTTTTAGCCTTGCGGCCGTACTCCCCAGGCGGGACACTTAAAGCGTTAGCTACGGCACAGAGGGGGTCGACACCCCCCACACCTAGTGTCCAACGTTTAGGGCGTGGACTACCCGGGTATCTAATCCGGTTTGCTCCCCACGCTTTCGCGCCTCAGCGTCAGAATAGGCCCAGAAGGCCGCCTTCGCCACTGGTGTTCCTCCCGATATCTACGCATTTCACCGCTACACCGGGAATTCCACCTTCCTCTGCCTATCTCTAGTCTGCCAGTATCCGATGACCTCTCCCAGTTGGGCCGGGAGATTTCACACCGGACTTAACAAACCGCCTACACGCCCTTTACGCCCAGTAAATCCGGACAACGCTTGCCACCTACGTATTACCGCGGCTGCTGGCACGTAGTTAGCCGTGGCTTATTCGCCGGGTACCGTCAGAGCTTCTTCCCCGGCAAAAGGGGTTTACGACCCGACGGCCTTCTTCCCCCACGCGGCGTCGCTGGGTCAGGCTTTCGCCCATTGCCCAAGATTCCTCGCTGCTGCCTCCCGTAGGAGTCGGGGCCGTGTCTCAGTCCCCGTCTGGCTGGTCGTCCTCTCAGACCAGCTACCCGTCGTAGGCTTGGTAAGCCGTTACCTCACCAACTACCTGATAGGACGCAGGCCCCTCCCTCAGCGCCTTGCGGCTTTCCTCCCGTGGTCTCTCACCACGGGAACGTATGCGGTATTAGCCCACCTTTCGGCGAGTTATCCCCCACTGTGGGACAGGTTTCCTACGCGTTACTCAGCCGTCCGCCACTATAGACCGAAGTCTATCGTTCGACTTGCATGCGTAAGGCGCGCCGCCAGCGTTCGTCCTGAGCCAGGATCAAACCCTCATCAAAAAGATTCGCGTTTGTTCCCAGCCTAAAGTTTAGACTGGTTGCCTCGCACTTCCATCCGCTATGCAGTTGTTAAAGTACCAGCGCCAAACGCACAGCATACGCAATCGTCCCACGCCCGTCAACCTATCTGACCCGCGTGGGACTCAGTTGGCGCTATTAAAGAACTGCTGTTTCCGTATATCTTATATCACGATAGCGCCCGCTCGTCAACGGCCGCGGCGCCTCCGCCGAAACCGCAGCCGTAGAGCGCAACGGGAGCCCTCCCGCAGCGCCGCCCGCTCATCCATGCGCTGCCCTACCACCCAGGCCACGCCCCAGGGTGCGCACACTACCGGCACCGAATCCCGCTCCTCCAGCGGCACCTTGGCGTCCACCAGTATGTCCTGCAACTTCTTCTCTCCGCCTAGGCCCAGCGGCCGCAGACGGTCACCGCGCCGCCGCGAGCGCACCACGACACCAGGGCCGATAGCGTCGGCGTCCAGCCAAGCCTCGAACCGGGTGCGCGGCCGCGGCTCCGACGGCGGCGGCCGGACGATCTCCGCCACAGCTACCCAGCCCGGCAGCTCCGTGCGACCCGGCACCACCAGCGGCATCTCGGCAATCG
Source organism: Chloroflexota bacterium (assembly GCA_022561095.1). Classification (GTDB taxonomy): domain Bacteria; phylum Chloroflexota; class Dehalococcoidia; order SM23-28-2; family RBG-16-64-32; genus JADFNQ01. The sequence goes on from JADFRV010000024.1 coordinate 13,643, forward strand.
TCTTTGAGGGCCTTCGCGGCGTAGAACCGATGCGCACCTCGCGCCCGCTGACCGAGGCCGTGAGCCCGTGCGGCAGCGAGACGCTGCTGCGGCGCTTAGCCAGCGCCTCCTCCACGGCGACGATGTGGACGGCCTCCACATCCGCCGTCGGGCCGGCCAGACGACGCACGGCACGGCGCAGCAGGCGCGCCCGCAGCGCCGGCGCCAAAGACGAAAACGGCTGCCTTCCAAAGGTGACGCTCTCGCTTGAGAGCGAGGCCAGCGAGCGCCACTCGGCGTCAGCGGCGTCGTCCAGGTAATCCACCGTGTCGGCGGCCGCCTGTCCCAACCGGCAGAGCGCCTCCTCAAGCCTGGGATTGAAGCCTCTCAGCGTCGGCAGCAGCTCGTGCCGGATGCGGTTGCGGGTGGCGTCCAGCAGCAGGTTCGTCGGGTCCTCCCGCGGCGTTACGCCTGCCCCGCGACAGTAGCGCAGAGTCTCGGCGCGACTCACCTCCAACAAGGGCCTAGCCAGGGCCGGCCCGCGGCCGAACGGCCAAGACGAGCGCGGCCGCAGGCCGATGAGGCCGTCCAGGCCGCTGCCCCGCAACAAGTGCATCAGCACCGTTTCGGCGCGGTCGTCCATCGTGTGTCCCAGGACGACGACGCCCGCCTTTAGCCGTCTCGCCTCCCGCCGCAAGAAGTCGAAGCGCAGATGCCGCGCCGCCTCCTCTATCGACTCACGCCGCCTGCGTGCGCGTGCACGCACGTCGCCGGACCCGACGGCGACGGTCAGGCCGAGCGCCCGTGCGAGGCCCCCGACTGCCGCCTCGTCCCCGCGGGCCTCCTCCCGTGAACGCAGCATGTGATCGAAGTGGGCCACCGCCAGCTCAATCCCCAGCTCCTCCTTTAGGCGGGCAAGCACTAGCAACAAGGTCAGGGAGTCCTGCCCCCCGGACACCGCAACCAGCATACGCTCCCCCGGATTGAGCACCCGGTTGCGCCGGACGTAGCGCAGGACGCGCGTTTCCAGCCCTTTCCTGAAGGGGGTTACGGGCCTGAGGCCCTCTGGTGTGGACGGCTGCTCAGCGCGCGGCATAACAGAACGGGGCGGTGACTTCGTGTCGCCGCCCCGCAATTGTATCGCTTTTCCTTACGCTAGCGGGTGAGCATCTGCCACCAGAGCTCACTCTCCTCAGGCGCATCAGGGTCGGGCTCGGATGTGGGAGCGGTAGAGATGACGACGATGCCACTCTCCCCTTCACGCACAAGCCCCAACTGCTCCCGCGCAACCGCCTCGATGTACTCGTCGGAGCCGAGGTGTTCGCGAAGCAACTCCAGGCGCTCGTAGCGCTGCTGCAGCTCAGCGATGTCCGCCCGCAGCCGGTCCTCCCGATCACTGAGTTGGCTGGAGCGCAGAGCGGTGACAGCACCCATGACCAGGAAGTAGCCGACGATGATAGCTGTTACCCCCAGTACGATCCGGGTGCTCGATATCCTCGGAAGATGCTTAAGCATCGCTGTCAATATAGAACGTGCCCTGCGGCGCCAGGTTAGTCCTCTTCAAGATGACAGGTGTCGTTCAGCCGCACCACCTTCACGCGCTTGGGGCTGAAGTCCAAAACGGAGACGGCTGCCACGGAGTGGCGCAGGCGGCGGAACTGTGCCAGCTCTATGCCGAGGGCGCGAGCGATCAGCGAGAGGATCACGAAGTTATGGCTGACCGCGGCGATGACCTCGTCACCGTGACGGGCAGCTAGTTCGTTCACCAGCGCCCAAGCCCGCTCCTGCACGTCCACCAGCCGCTCCCCTCCCGGCATGGTCTGGGTGGGGCCCGATCCGCTTACCCACTTCTCTAACAGGTCTGGGTAACGCTTCCTTACTTCATCGAAGGGAAGGCCTTCGACCTCGCCGACGTCCATCTCGATCAGCCGCTCCTCCACCTGCACCTCCCGTCCGTGATGCCCCGCGACAGCTTGGGCCGTGTCCTGGGCGCGCCGCAGAGGGCTCGAATACACCGCGACGAGAGGCTCGCTGGCCAGCGCCCGCCCTACCCGCTTCGCCTGCCAGAGGCCGTGCTCGTTGAGAGGTACGTCGTCCTGCCCCAGGGCGAGACCGCGACGATTGGACTCCGTCTCCCCGTGACGGACCAGGTAAAGACGCACGCGCTACTCTTCCGAATCGTCCAGGCGACGATAGGCCTGTACGACGCTCGAGGTCCTCTTCTCGTATAGGCGGCAGCGGTGGATGCGCAGCGGCGACTCCAGGCCCAGCGCTGCCACCACCTGATCGGCGCGCCCGCTCCGATCCTGACCGACGCGAAGGCGCATCATCAACCGATAAACCCCCTCGCCCTCCATCTCCAACCGCAGCCCCAACACCAGCGGACGCAGGTCGTAGCGCTGCACCTTCGTCTCTCGCTGATGTTCCCATGGCAGCGAGCGTGTAGCGAGAAGGTCGCCGATGGCGCGGCGGATGTCTTCCGCAGAGCTGCCGCTATTGGGCACGTCTACCTCATACTCCGCCCAGCGCACCTGCGTCTGCAGGGCGGGCAGCGCCAGGCCCACCTCTCGAGCGGAGATCGCCTCCAACCCAGGCGTCAGCATCGCCTGGAGCGCGGCAACGAACCGTGTCGGTTCGACCCGATGGCTCAGGAAAACGTCGGCGAGATCGCAGCTGGAGGTGACGCTGACCGGAAGGGGCGCAGCTATCGATATCTGAGCTGTCGAGCGCCGACCTTCAGAGTAGGCGAGCGGCAGGCCCGCCTCTCGCAGCGCCTGCTCCAGGGCGCGCATCACGTCAAGGTGCGACAGCTCCTTCGCCTCATCGCCGCGCGCGAACGTCAGGCGCAGACGCTGGACCTTCATCACTGCAGCTTGGCCACAGTCAGCCGCTCCACCTTGTGCGCCCTCACCTCTGTGACGGTGACGTACAGGCCGTTGTAGACGAACTGCTCGCCCTGCTCGGGGATGCGGCCCAGATGGCTGAGGACGAAGCCGGCAACAGTCTCGTATTCCCCTTCAGGCAAGCCCAGCTCCAAGTCCTCATTGGCGTCGGAGATGCTCATCCCGCCATCGATCTCTACGGTGCGCTCATCGAGGGTGATCACCTCCTCATCATGCCGGTGAAGTTCGTCGCCCACGTAGCCCACCAGCTCCTCCAGAAGCGTCTCCAGCGTCACCAGCCCCTCGGTGCCGCCGTATTCATCGACGACGATCGCCATCTGATGACCGGAGCGCTGCATCTCGAAGAAAAGAACGCCCGCGAACTTCGTCTCCGGCACGTACAGAGCCGGCCGCATCGCCAGATCGATCTGCGACCCCTCGTCCAGCTGCTTCTCGGCCAGCCCGCGCAGAACGTCCTTAATGCCAACGATGCCGATGACGTTATCGGGGCTGTCCTGGAACACAGGGAATCGAGAGTGGGGGTGCTGCGAGAAGATGGCGTACAGATCTGCGACGGTCATCCCCTTCTCCAGCCAGACAACCTCCGTGCGCGGTATCATCACCTCATTGACACGGCGGTCTCCGAAGTGGAATACGCCCTCCAGCAGCTCCGCCTCCCCTTTCTCCACCACGCCCTCGGCGGCGCCGATGTCGATGAGCATGCGCAGCTCACCCTCGGTCACCGTCGGCGCCTGACCCAACCGCTTGCCCAGCAGCAACCGCGACAGCACGTCCGGCACGAAGGCGATCACCGCCAGCAGCGGCATCAGCGCCTGCATCGCGAAGTGAATCAGCGAACCGACGACAAGAGCGTAGCGTTCGGCGGCGCGGACGGCGAAGATCTTCGGCGTCATCTCACCGAAGATAACCGCGGCGACTGTAAGGAGGACGATGGCCACGGCGGCGCCCCAGCCGGCCTGCCCGGCGACGTCGATAGCCACGGCGGTGGCCAGCGCGGTGGCGAGGATGAGGAACAGGTTCTGGCCCAGGATGACGAAGGCGAAGAAGCGGTCCTCCCGCTCCCAGATGCGCTCTATAGCGTGCGCTGCGCGGTTGCCCTGAGAGGCCAGATGCTTCACCCGCACCCGGCTGACAGTGAGAACGGCGGCCTCCATACTGGTGAAAAAAGTGAACAGAAAGAAGGAGACGATGAGGAGGGCGACGTTCAGCCCCAACCCTCCTCCGCCCAGGTCCAGTCCACTCTCCTGGGCGAGGACACCCAGCTCGGGCCGTAATGGAGGTATGTACATCTGGTGCTACACCCGCTCAGCGGCAGGCCAAACTATTATATCGCATCGGCTGGGACGGTTTGCAGCGCTCGACTGCCCCAACCGACCGCCCATCGTGCATAATGGGGTTCGAACGGAAGGAGAGTACGCACATGTCCCTGGTGGTAACGGTGTACGTGCCGAGCGGCATCGTCATGGCCGCCGACTCCCGTATGACCGTCCTGCGCAGCGAGGAGAGGGAGGAGAAGGACCAGAAGCTGAAGGTCCAGCAGCAGATAGTGCTGTCCGACAACGCCAACAAGGTGGTGATGCTGCGCAGCATCGGCGCCGGCATCAGCCTCTACGACGCCGGCGTGATCAACAACCAGCCGGTGGACAGCCACGTGCACCGGTTCGAGGAAGAGGCGATAACACCGGAGGACGACGTCGCCTCCTGCAGCGAGAAGTTCCTCTCCTTCTTCCAGACCAACCACCCCAAGGTGCCGATAGGCTTCCACGTGGCCGGCTACCGGATAGAGAACCGCACCCGCAGCCCCTTCGTGTTCGTCGGGCACACCACCAAGCAGGAGGGCGTGCGCCGCGTAAACGTCAACGATGACGGCAAGGTTCAGTACGGCATCCTCCGCAGCGGCGACATCCAGGTAGTCAACCGGCTAATCGAGAAGACGCAGCTGCCCCTGTTCGCGGCGATGCCCCTTCAGGATGCCGTCGACTACGCCGTCCACCTCATCCGCACCACGATCGACACGATGCGCTTCGAGCCGCGCTTCCCCGGCGTGGGCGGCGCCATCGACGTGCTCGCCGTCACGCCCACAGAGATGCGCTGGGTGCAGCGCAAGGAGCTGCGCGGCGAGGGGTGATGCGCACCGGAGCAGGGAACGCACCCAATCCGTTCGGCCTACCTTCGCTTGTAGTTAAGAGTATACGGCTGCATCTCGAGGATCCAGAAGGCTTCGTTCTGGCCGCCCGAAGGTATCTGTCATGGTAGGGCCGATAGTAGCCGGAGTGATCTTTTGCATCGTTGGGATACTGGGCATCGCCACTAGAAATCTGACGGCTGATTCGCGGGTCAAATGGTACCGTCGCTACTTTCCCTATTTATCAGCGCCCCGCCGGTTCCATTTGCTCGACACGATCTTCGCGGGTGTTCTCCTATTTGCATCTGGAGTGCTGCTCATCGTTATAGGCATTCTCTCTTCGTAGAGTATGAGTGCTGCGCGCTTTGTTGACCCAACCGGGCTGCGCGACCTGCGCGCCCGTTACTCTGCCGCCTCGATCAGCCGCTCCGCCGCCGTGTGGGGATCCAGCTCCCGCTTGGCGATCGATTCCACCAGCTCGTCCAAGCGGCCGTTCGCCTCCGCCGACGCCAGGACGCACGCCAGCAGCTCCTCCCCGGCCAGCGCCAGGAGTTGGCGTCGCGCCCGCTGGCGCCGCGCCTCCTCCAGCCGCCCGGAGCTCTCCAGGAAAGTTCGGTGGCGGTCTATCGCATCGGCCAGCTCCACCACCCCCCGGCCTCTGATCGCCACTGTCTTTAGGATGG
>JADFRV010000163.1 GCA_022561095.1 Chloroflexota bacterium
GAAAGAGCCAGGGGGCTCAACGAGGCAACCCATCCCGAACTCGTCGCATCTCTAATGAGAAGACGCACCCGGTCGGCCCCGGCCGGTGGTTCGACAGTGACCAACGTCCAATCGGTGAAGTGGCCCGAAGGTGCAATGTCGTCCAAACCGACGTCCTCTACCACACTCGCATTCGCCACACCCCACTGGACCGCAATCGCGGTATCGACCTGATCGCCCAAGGTACCCATCACCATCAAGGCCACCAGGGTGTCCGATGCTTCGAGTCGATACCACCCCGAGGTGTAACTCCCCTGATTCGCCTCGCCGGGCGATCCGTCGGCCTCGACCCAGCTCCCAACGTCTCCGACGCCGGGAACCGGCCGTGTCCCGTTGATGCCGTGCCTGGGAAAGCCCCCGGCCTCGAACCCATGAGCAGCGCCAGACTCGGCCGCCTCCGTCTCACCATCGGCACCCGCAACGCTTACATCGGTTCGGCTGAGGCCGTGCAGCGATCCTGCAACCGGTACCAGCACCTCGTCCCCCAGCCCACAGCCGCCGGCTCCCAACGCCGCCTCGATGTTCTGTCGTCCAAAGGTCCACCCATCGGTCCGAGCCACGTCGAGCACGAAGGTCACCGCGGTAACCGACACGACCAGCGCCACCGCCAACAGCGACAGGGTGGTAGGAACCGACCACGCCTCTCCCCTCGACCACCACCTACGCCGACCCCACACCAACAGCGAGACCACCACTGCAAGGCCCACCCACGCCGCCACCGTCGACAGACACGGCGACCACTCCCAACCCGACCGGCGCTACCTTAGAACCCTCCGCCAGTCCAACGCCGGTTGGGTTGGAGGAAGCATTGGTCATCAACGTGGTCGACGGTGACACCATCGACGTGCTAATACGCGGTCGGGAGTTCCGGGTGCGCTACATCGGCATCGATACGCCGGAGACGGTCGACCCTCAGCGGCCCGTGGAGTGCTTCGGCCGCGAGGCAAGCGAGCGAAACCGGGAGCTGGTGGAGGGCATGACCGTTGGGCTGGAGCGGGACGTCTCCGAGACCGACCAGTTCGGGCGGCTCCTCCGCCACGTCTGGGCGAACGGCGAGATGGTCAACGCTGCCCTGGTTGAAGAGGGGTACGCCTCGGCGAGCACCTTCCCGCCGGACGTCCGCTACGCGGAGCTGTTCGCCGCCCTGGAGACGCAGGCGAAAGCGCAGAATCGCGGCCTCTGGGGCCCGGCCTGCGCCACGCCGGAAGCGCCTCCACCAGCGACGGGCGCCGAATGCGACTACTCCAGCGCCAGCGAGCCCGTCATCAAGGGCAACATCAGCCTGAACACAGGTGAGAAGATATACCATCTCCCCGGCGGCGAGTTCTACGACCAGACTGTGATAAGCGAGGCCAAGGGCGAGCGCTGGTTCTGCATGGAGGCGGGGGCGGTAGCGGCGGGCTGGCGCAAGAGCAAACGCTAGCGGATTCGGCCCAATAGCCCGTAGCTACGAGTTGCCTCCGGCGTTGAGATACTTTAGAGTTCGAGCCGTCGTTTTTGCAGCCATGTCTAGCGACACGTTATAATGCTGTAGGTCTCAGCCCCAACACGGGAGGAAAAATTGCCCCTCAATCCGCTGAACGCCTTGTTAGGCATGTTTTCCCACGATGTGGCCATCGACCTGGGGACTGCCAACACCCTGGTAATGGTCAAGGGTCGCGGCATCGTCATCGACGAGCCGTCTGTGGTCGCCATCGATCGCGTCAATAAGAAGATCCTGGCCATCGGTGCTGAGGCCAAGCGAATGGTCGGCCGCACCCCCTCCGATATCGTGGCCGTGCGGCCCCTCCGGGACGGAGTCATCTCCGACTTCGGCGTCACGGAGAAGATGCTACATTACTTCATCCGCTCCGTTCACGACCGTAGAAGCTTCGGGTTCCCGCGGCCTCGGGTGTCCGTAGGCATTCCTTCCGGCGTAACGGAGGTGGAGAAGCGTGCGGTTCACGAAGCCGCCCTCAACGCGGGCGCGCGCGTCGCCTACCTGGTGGAGGAGCCGATGGCCGCCGCAATCGGGGCCGGCCTGCCGATCATGGAGCCCGGAGGCTCCATGATCGTCGACATCGGGGGTGGCACCACCGAAGTCGCCGTGATCTCCATGGGCGGAATCGTCGTCTCCACCTCCATCCGCATAGCCGGCGACGAGATGGACCAGGAGATCACCGGCTATGCGAGACAGGTGCACAACCTGCTCATCGGTGAGCGGACGTCTGAGGAGGTCAAGATCGAGGCCGGCTCCGCCTTCCCGCTGGAGCATGAGGTCTCCGTGGAGCTGAGGGGCCGCGACCTGGCCACCGGCCTACCCAAATCGGTCGAGGTAAGCAGCGTGGAGATCCGGGACGCTCTCTCGGGCTCCGTGGGCGCCATCGTAGACGCTGTGCGTCAGACCATAGAGGCCACGCCGCCGGAGTTGGTGGCGGACATCATGAGTCGGGGAATCGTATTGGCCGGTGGCGGCGCCCTCCTCAGGGGGCTGGACCGCCGCCTGGCTCAGGAGACCCGGTTCCCGGTCTACGTGGGAGAGGACCCTCTCACCTGCGTGGTCCGCGGCGCCGGAGAGGTGTTGGAAGAGGCGGAAATCCTTAAAAAGGTGCAGTCGAGGCTCAATACGCGAAAGGCACCGCACTAGACGCCCACGCACGGCGCAGCCGGTGCGGGGTCAGGGTGGGTGAGGCCACTGAACGATGCGATTGCTCTGGTGGACGCTGGCGGTTGTGAGCGTAAGCCTGTTCAGCATCCTCCTCTCCGAAAATCGCACCCTTGATCCGCTGCAGAATCTCTCCCTCACCATCGCCGCCCCCATGGAGAACGGTCTCCGCGATGTCGCCGATCCCGTCTCAGACTTCTTCCGAGGGATATTCAACCGTGGCGACCTGGTGCGCGAGAACGAGAGACTGCGAGAAGAGCTGGAGCGCCTTCAGACAGAGACGGCCGCCACTGAGGATGCCCAGCGACGCCTGCAGGAGCTGGAGGAGGCGCTGGGCGTTAAGGAGAGCCGCCCTGACGACGTGTTCGTAGTGGCGGACGTCATCGCGCAGGACCCCTCGGGCTTCAAGCGCGCCCTGGCCATCGACCGCGGCAGCAAGGACGGCCTGGACGAAGGGATGGTGGTGTTATCCAAGAGCGGCAGCCTGGTGGGCGTGGTATCCCTTGTATACGAAGAGTTCGCCTGGTTGCGCCTGATCTCGGACCCTAATAACGCCGTGAACATCGCCGTACTTACCGGGGGCCAGGAAGGCTCCGAGGCGCGGGGAGTGGCTGTCGGCGACCTGCGCAGCAGGCTATCCCTGGAGATGCTGCCCACGGAGGCGCAGATACAGGAGGGCGATCTGGTCATCACATCTGGCCTGGGCGGCAACTATCCGCGAACGCTTCTCCTGGGCAGCGTGACATCCGTAGAGGAGAAGCCCCAGGCGCTGTCCAAGCGGGCTACGCTGGAGCCCGCGGCGGACCTTTCGTCCCTGGATACAGTATTGATCATTACCAATTTCCGGCCCGCGAGGCTGGAAAGCCCGTGAAGTACGCCATCGCTCTCGCCGCATCAGCCATGGTCGCCATCCTGGCTACTTCTGTGGTGCCCTACGTGAAGGTGCTGGGAGTAGCTCCGGACATAGTGCTCATCTTCGCCGCCTGCTGGGCGATGGTACGCGGTCAGGGGGAAGCGATGGTCGTCGTGCCGATGGCCGGTCTCCTCCGCGACCTCACCACCAGCGATCCTGTAGGCACCTCCGTGCTGGCGCTATCGCCCATCGTTCTGCTGGCGGCAATTCGCGATCTGCGTCCGGTGGAGAGCGATTTCCTGCCTACGCTGGCGGTTGTGGCGATAGCCAGCTTGGCCTACTCTGTAGTCAGCATGACGGTGCTGACCGCAGTCGGCGAGAACGTACCGTGGGGTACTGCCATGCTGCGTGTTGCGCTCCCCTCTATGCTGGTGAACCCTCTGTTTACCGTGCTCATTTATTCACCCATGCGATGGCTGACCACGCGTCCCAAGAGAGAGAGCTTCGGCGTAGGTTCAGCGGTGCAACTCTAGACCGATATGGACCCGTACCTGAGGCCGGACCGCCGAGAGCGAGCGCGCCAGCGCGATAAGCGAGCGCCGCCGGGCCGCAACCACCCGCTCTTCACAGCGCTGCGGGCGCTGGTCATCCTGCTCTTCGGCATCCTCATCGTCCAGCTGGTGCGGCTCCAGGTCATCGACAGCGACGACTACGCCCATCTGGCCGAGATCAACGCCCTGCGAGAGGTTCAGATTCCGGCGGCGCGCGGCCTCATCCTCGATCAGGACGGGCGACCGCTGGTCAGAAACGCCGCCCGCTACTCGGCGGCCATCCTGCCCGCAGACCTACCTGAGCGGGGAGAGATGGGCGTGTATCGCCAGCTGGAGAGGGTTACCGGCGTGCCCGTGGATGAGATCGAGCGTATGGTGCTGGCCGGGATCGAGACCAACGGCGCCTTCGATCCCGTGGTCATCAAGGCGGATATCGAGGAGGAAACGGCGCTAACCCTGCGCGAGCTGGAGCCGGTCACTCCCGGCCTCAAGCTACTTGTGGAGCCGACTCGAGAGTATCTGGCGGCGCCCTACCTCTCACACGTCCTGGGCTACGTAGGCCCTATCTCCCAGGAAGAGTACGATGAGCTAAGAGACCAGGGCTACCTGTTTCAGGACTACACCGGCAAATCCGGCGTGGAGCTCACCTACGAATCCCTTCTTCGTGGCCGGCCTGGGAAGAAGCTGATAGAAGTGGACGCGCTCGGGCGCGAGCTGAAGGTCATCTCGGAGCGGCGCTCCCTGGACGGATCTAACCTCCTCCTCACCATCGACCTTGACCTCCAGAAGATGGTGCAGGAGACGCTGGAGGAGTACACCGCGGCGGGCGACAACGCGGCGGCGATAGTGATGGACATTCACAACGGTGACATTCTGGCCATGGTCTCCCTGCCGGGCTTCGATAACAACGCGTTCTCCGGTCCTCTCAGCGACGACGACCTGGCCGCCATAATCGATGCGCCCGGCAAGCCCCTGGTGAACCACGCCCTCGCCGAAAGATACCCGCCCGGCAGCACC
>JADFRV010000164.1 GCA_022561095.1 Chloroflexota bacterium
ATGGGCCGCCCCGTCACGGATCTGGTGGGTGCGGCCCGTGATGGGCTCCACCTCCAGCAGGGCGAAACCGTCCAACGCTTCGCGCACTCGGTACTTCGTCTCTGCCTCGCGGCCGCCCGCGACCACCGCCATCTTCTTCCGGTTCCTGGGGTGCCGGCCGATGGGCGCCTCGATAGTGCCCTGGGCGGGCTGCGGGACGCCGTGTACCAGCGCCAGGTAGGTCTTGCGCACCTCACGTTCCTTGAGCTGACGCGTCAGGTCGGAGCGTGCGCGCTCGTTCTTGGCGACGACTAGCAGTCCAGAGGTGTCCTTGTCCAGACGATGGACGATCCCCGGCCGCATAGTGTCGCGCAGAGACGCCAGTTTAGGCGTCAGAGCCAGGAGCGCGTTGACCAGCGTCCCGCTGGGGTGCCCCGGCGCGGGGTGAACGGTAAGCCCAGCCGGCTTATCGATGACGATGATGTCATCGTCCTGATAGATGATCGTAAGTGGTATGCGCTCGGCCGCCGGCCTCGTTTCCTCAACGAGTGGCACGGTGGCCACGACACGGGCACCGGCGGCGAGACGATGGGACGGTCGCTCCTGCCGTCCGTCCACCGTGACCAGGCCATCCTCGATGAGGCGGCGGGCCTGGCTGCGGGAGAGTTCTGCAGCGAGGCGGGCGAGAAGGACATCCAGCCTCTCGCCCGGCCTATCAGCCGTCAGCTCCAGCGTCTTCACGTTCGGCCTTAGGCGGCGGGCGCTCGGCAAACAGCACGTACCCCAGCAGCAGGACAGCGATGCCGATGGTAATGGAGGAGTCGGCCACGTTAAAGGAAGGCCAGAACGGAAAATCTATGAAGTCGGTGACTCTCCCCAGGCGAACGCGGTCCACCAGATTACCGATAGCGCCGCCCAGCATCATCCCAATGGCGATGGGCGCTACCAGGTGATCGAAGGGCGGGTAGCGGTAGTACAGATAGATCGCGGCCAGGCCGATGACGGTGGTGACGATGAGGAAGCCGGTCTGATCCTTCAGTATGCCGAAGGCGGCGCCGGTGTTAGTGACATGATGTAACCGGATGGGCCATCCATCCGGCCAGGTCTCGCCGCGGTCCATGAACGTACGCACCAGCCCCTTGGTGGCTTGGTCCAGCGCTACGATGATGACGGCGGCGCCGAGGAAGAGGGCGCGCGGCAACCAGGTGGCGGTAGAGGTGGTGGTGGATGTGTTCATCGCTTCGGCAGTGCGCATCGCTTCGATGATAGCACGGTGGGCTTCTTCGACCGAGATGGGGTGCAGGTACGCATAGGTTTGACGCCAGCTATGGGCGGTTGCTATCCTCAATCTGACGGCCAACCTTTAGAAAGGCATCCGCAGTTGGCATTCGACCTGTTGTCTCGCCGCTCCAATGACCGAGAGAAATATGGCGGGCTCGAAACAGATGAGCCTGGCTTCTGGGAATCGTACGGCTACCACATCCGAGGCGACCCCTGGAAGGAGGAGCGCTACTCGTGACGACCGCATCGGCGATCCCGGTGTCTCTTGACGACCCGGTAAACGTCGCTATCCTCGCCGTCTCCGAGGACAAACTGGAGGGGTTCCAGCGCGATCCGCTCGGCGAGATCTCACAGCGGTCGGGCATCGACCTGGACGTGGTGATAGAGCGCATTCGGGCTCTTCTGCGGGCGGGCACCGTCCGTAGGGTTCGCCAGACCCTGCTATCGACGAACCTGGCCCAGGGCGCGTTGGTCGCCTGGCAGGTACCTTCGGACAGGCTGCAGGCCGCATTCGACTTCATGTTCCAGCGGGATCCGTTCAGCGGGCACGTTGTGATCCGCACCACTGATGCCGTCACCCCTGGTTCGAATTACAAGCTCTGGACGACGCTCAAGGTGCCGCAAGGGTATTCGATGGAGAAACATGCTGACTACCTGGCGGCGCAGGTCGGGGCGGAGAGCTATCGCCTGATGCCGGCGAAGGCGATATTCGTCCTCGGGGTAGGCCACACGCGACGCCGCGGTATGGAGCCGGGCAGCAAGTCTGACTCTCTCGCTGAGGTAACCTACACCGAGGTCATCGAGCTGAGCGAGCTCGAGTGGCGGGCGCTAATCGCCATGAAACGTGAGTTTTCGCCTGAAGAGATCGTGCCCGACATCTGGCAATCTCGCGCTCAGGAAGCGGGACTGTCGCTGTCTACGTTCTACGAGGTAGCCGAGTCGCTGAGCCAACGCAAGGCGATCGGGCGCTTCTCCACGTTTCTCGAGCACGTGAAGCCTGTCGCCGACGGGCAGCGAGTCACCCGCTACAACGCCCTGTTCCACTGGGCGGTGCCGCCTGGACGGGAGGTGGAAGCGGGCCGGGAGGTGGGCCGGCACCACATCCTGACGCATTGCTACTGGCGTGAAGCTGGGGAGGGGTTCCCAAACGTGAACCTAATGGCGGTGGCGCACGGCACGGATAAAGCGCGGCTCCTGGAGCACAAGGCGGCGATCGATGCGCATCTGGAAGCCGTCGGGATCCCGGTCAGCTACACTAACTTGTTCTGGGGCGGTCGCAGCGAGATCAAGCCCTCTGAGATCTCGCCCTTCGTGTACCGTGAGTGGTGTGAGAGAGCAGAGCTTGATCCCGAGTCGATGCGCGCTACTTAGGCTGAGATGAGCAGCTACGATAAGGACCGCCCCGCCGACGATACGCCCTACGAGCGGATGCGCTTCTACATCCGCGAGGTCGGTCAGGGGCCGAAGGCCTGTCGCGATCTGACGCGCGAGGAGGCGCGGGATGCGATGGAGATGATCCTGCGCCAGGAGGTGACGCGGGCGCAGATGGGCGGCTTCCTCCTCGTCGAGCGGTTCAAGGGGGAGTCCGCGGAGGAGCTCCTGGGATTCGCTGATGCTATCCGCGCGCACGCCCATCAGATCGCGCCGCGGGTGGACGGCTTGCTGGACATCGGCAGCCCTTACGATGGGCGTAAGCGCAGCCTCGTGGTCAGCCCGGCGGCGTCTATCGTCGCTTGCGCGGCCGGCGTCCCTGTGGTGATGCACGGCGAAAGGGAGATGGGGCCTAAGCGCGGCATCCCCGTGGGCGACGTGCTGGGGGCGCTGGGCGTGGATGTGGACGCCGGGCCGGAGGAGGTGCGGCGCAGCATCGAGGAGGACGGCTTCGGCTACATGCGCTCCGCCCGATTCGTCCCTAACCTCTACGCCCTCAAGGAGGTGCGCGAGGAGATCGCCCTGCGCAGCAACATTCACACCATCGAGAAGCTGTACAACCTGGCGGGGGCATCCTACAGCCTCATCGGACTGACTCACCTGCCCTACATGGAGAAGATGCTGGGGGCGGTGAAGGAGATGGGCTTCCGCCGCATAATGCTGGTCCAGGGGATCGAAGGGAACGAGGACGCTCCGACTTCGCGCCCATGTCGCGTCTTCGAGTGGTCGGGCGGCGAGATGCGGGAGTTCCGCCTGAACCCGCAGGAGTACGACCTCGTGCCGGCCTCTCAGGAAGAGATGGCTGGTGGTGACGCCGCCTACAACGCGGATGTCAGTGTCAGGGTACTGGAAGGCACGCCCGGCCCTCACCGCGATCTCGTCTGCCTGAACGCTGGTCTCCGCATCTACCTGGCGGAGCGCGCGGCCGATATCGGCGAGGGTATCACCAAGGCGCGCGCCGCCATCGACTCCGGGGCCGCGCGCGAGAAGCTGGAGGCGTTGCGGAAGCGCGCGGGCACGCAGCGCCGTTTGACCCTCGCTGACGGCGCTCGGTAGAATTGGTCTGCATGGACGATTACGGACTTGACTTGGAGGAAGTAGCCCGCGTTATCGACGCCGCCGAAGTGCTGGTTGTGCGCTTCGCAATCCTCGACAAGCGCCTGCTCGTCGACGCCCGCACGAGCGAGAGCGAAGGCCCTATGGTCGCCGTTGTTCCCAAGGCGAACTCCGTGGAGGAACGGTTCAAATCGTTGAAGAAGCTGCGACCACGGCTGCCCCTGCCCGACAAGATCATGTCCTTCATGTGGCCCCGTCAGATGGAGACGTTCCGCGCCTCCGGCCTGTGGGACAAGATCGAAGGTCGGATGGTGAGCCTTGGCGGCGAGCAGATGCTTGAGGCTTGCAAGTCCGTGTTCGATGAGCTGGCACAGGAGGAGAAGGCGGAGGTGATGGCCGCCATTCGCGGGGGCGATACCTACCAGTCTCTCTGGGAACGCTCAGGCTAGGCGGAGGCGCAGGACGAGGACAGGGCCGCCGCGTCAGGCCGGCGCCCTTTTTGTTGAGCCATGAAGACCATTGACCTCAGGAGCGATACCGTCACCCTGCCGCCGCCGGAGATGCGGAAAGCGATCGCGGAGGCGGAGCTGGGGGACGACGTGTTCGGGGACGACCCCACGGTCAACCGGCTGGAGGCGATGGCGGCGGAGGTGATGGGGAAGGAAGCGGCTCTCCTTACCACCAGCGGTACGCAGAGCAACCTGACGGCGATGCTCTCCCATTGCCAGCGCGGTAGCGAGGTGATCCTGGGGGGCGAGTCGCATATCGTGCACTACGAAGTTGGAGGAGCCTTCGCCTTGGGCGGCCTGGGCCTGCGCACCGTCCCCAACGACGAGCAGGGGCGGCTGGACCTGGCCCGGGCGCGGCACACTATTCGTAGCCGTGACGTCCACTTCCCCGCCACAAGCCTCATCTGCGTGGAGAACACCCATAACCGTTGCGGCGGAACCGTCTTGTGCGAGGATGACCTCACCGCCGTGCGTGCCCTGGCCGACGAGCACGACCTACCGGTGCACCTGGACGGGGCGCGGCTGTTCAACGCCGCGCTGGCCCTGGGAGTGCCCGCGTCTCAGCTGACTCAGTACGCGGACTCTGTCGCCTTCAGCCTGTGCAAGGGGCTGGCCTGTCCCATAGGCTCCGTCCTCTGCGGAAGCGAGGAGTTCATCGGTGAGGCACGCCGGTATCGCAAGATGCTGGGCGGCGGCATGCGACAGGCCGGTATTATCGCCGCGGCCGGGGTGTACGCCCTGGAGAATATGGTTGACCGGCTGGCTGAGGACCACGAGAACGCGCGCGTTCTGGCGGATGGCCTATCCAGCGTTCCCGGCGTGGCGCTGGCGCCGGCCCCTCAG
>JADFRV010000165.1 GCA_022561095.1 Chloroflexota bacterium
CCCCCGACAATTACGACGTCATTGGTTTCTCCCACATCAACCTCCTCAAAAATCCAGCGTGACTGTAGCACCGGTGGGCCGCTTAGTCAACCCAATTATCGTCGTGATTTAGCGTGCCCACGGGTGGCGAGTGGTCACCCTCACGAAAAGTAAGAAAGCGTCAGGTGCTTTGCCCAGACGCCTCCCAGGGCCAGCAGGAAGTAGCGCGGTATGCGCCCCGAGACGACGGCGGAGACGTAACCCGTTAATGGGTAACTGGCCATTGGGGCCACTACTCTGATCGGGTAAAAGGGGACCGGGGAAAACGCGAAGAAGACGATAGTCAGCCAGGGCATTCGATTGAAAAGGCGTGTGGACAATCTCATGATGCGCGTGTCTTTGATTTGCGCCACTCTTTTTAGCTGGAAGGTTCGCGTTATGATGATGTGGTCGACAATCGAGGCCAGCATCGTGGCGACGCCGCCCACCAGCGCCATGTCGGTCATAGGGACGATATCGGAGAGGGATGGGTTCGTGGGGGAGCGCGAGCCCCACTGGAAGGCGTGTACGGGGTAGTCCAGGAGGCGAGTCAGGTGGTTGTTGTCGCGGCAGACGTGGAAGAGGTTGAAGGGCGCGCTTTGCGCCGCCGCCAGCACCCGCAGGTCGAAGGGGCGGGCGAAGCGGTCGTAGTCCTCCGGGGAGATATTGTCGGCGCTTCCCCACTCGACGGTGGCGAAGAAGATGCCGGAGGCGCCGCGCTCCAGGCAGGCAGCGGAGTAGGCGGCCAGCGTTTCGGTGACGGGCGCGAGGGCGGCGAGCAGGTCGTCCGGGGCCTCACGCATCAGCTTCTGGACGTACTTGGTGGAGCCGGTGAGGCGGCTCATCGCCGCCAGGGGCGAGAAGACGGTCTGGATGAAGGGCGCCTCTCCGTTCAGCTCCCCGGCGATGATGGCGAGGGCGTCTAGCTGCTCCCCGTAGGCGCCCCGGCTGACGTCTAGCGGCTGGATACGCCGCAGGTCTGCGGGAGAGGTGACGCCGGGCTCGATGAGCTTAGGCTGCTGGTAGGGTTGGTCTGACTGTACGTAGCGGGCGCCCCAGTCCTCGGCGTAGTAGCAGGCACGGGGGTTGACCTTGATGAAGTCCCAATCGTAGCGGCGGTAGGCCTCCAAGGTGGCCTCCGCCAGCCCCTCTGACGACCACTCGCGTGCGAAATCGTGCCACCAGGCGGAGACGGGGACGCGGTCGACCTCGTCGCCGCGGAGGGCGGCGAAGACCCGTTCCGGCTTGGACATGTTGTCGCCCATGGCGAGATTTAGTGTACGGGAAACGATTGAGGGCCGCCAGCCTGCAGGTGGGAGTCAAGCAGGCCGGCGCACTGATGCGCGGCTGCATGGCGACCTGAAGCCTGCCTGCCGGTAGGCAGGGTCGCCGCTACATCGCCTGACGACGGAGTTGCGGTCTAGGCGGGCTCTGCCGCCGTCTCTACGAGGGTGATGTCGCCGAAGGGGCGGTCCTGCTCCGCCCATAAGCGGCCGACCTTGATCATCTCCAGCACGGCGAGGAAGAGGACAACGATCTCCGTGCGGGTCTCGCAGGCGACGAGCAGGGGCCGGAAGGCGAGGCGGCCATGGGAGCGCTCCAGGGCGAGGGAGAGGTCGCCGATCTTTTCGTCAACGGTGACCGGCTCGATCTCGAGGATGGCCTCTTCGGGCTCGGGCGGCTTGCGGGAGAGCGCCTCCTGGACGGCCTGCATGAGGGTGTCCACGGTAACCCCCTGAAGGCCGGGCGGCAGGGGGATCTCCTTGCCGGGGGCAAGGCGTGTGTAGGCATGCTGCCCCTTCTCCTCAAGCTCGCCCAGGGCTGCGGCGGCGTCACGAAAGCGCTTGTACTCCTCGACCATGCGGGCGAGCTCGGCTGCGGCCACACCCTCGTCCGGCCGGAGTTCCTCCATAGGCGGCGAGGCGGAGGGCAACAGGGCGCACGACTTCACGTAGAGCAGCTTGGAGCCTATGAGGATGAAATCGGCGAGGGCGTCCGGCTCCAGGTCCTGCTGCGACTCGACGTGCTGCCAGTACTGGTCGGCGACCTGGGCGAGGGAGAGTTCGGTTATGTCGAGTTGCTCGCGCTCGATCAGGTCGAGGAGCAGATCGAGCGGCCCGGAGAAGCCGTCGACCTTCAGTTCAAGCATGCCGCTTATTATAACGGGGCGAACTGGCTTAGGTATCCTGCCCCGCCCAGCAGAGCAGAAGCCCCTCCAGAGGCGGGCAGGCCTGTAGCTACCGAGCCACTCCTAGCCGCGCCCTAGCTTGTCTTGACCGCCTTCTCCAGCTCGTCGATCGGCGGGGCGACGGGCCGGCCCATCGCCTCCGCCAGGGTGCGCACCTGGTCCATCAGCTTCTCGAAGTTGGCCGGGGTTAGGGACTGGGCACCGTCGGACAGGGCTTGGTCCGGGTTCGGGTGCACCTCGATGATGAGACCGTCGACGCCGGCGGCCACCGCCGAGAGGGCGATGGGCGGCACCAGGTACCACTTGCCGGTGGCGTGGCTGGGGTCGCCGATGATGGGCAGGTGGCTCAGCCGCTTGATCACGGGGATCGCGTTCACGTCGAAGGTGAAGCGGGTGGCCGTCTCGTGAGTGCGGATGCCGCGCTCGCAGAGGATAACGTCGCGGTTGCCGTGGGAGAGGATGTACTCGGCGGCCAGGAGCCACTCCTCGATGGTGGCCCACATGCCGCGCTTGAGGAGCACGGGCATGTGGGCCTTGCCCACCTCGTCCAGGAGGGCGAAGTTCTGCATGTTGCGGCTGCCTATCTGGAGGATGTCCGCGAAGCGGGCGACGACCTCCACGTCGCGGGCGTCCATCACCTCAGTGACGATGGGGAGGCCGGTCTCGGCGCGCGCGGCCGCGAGAATCTTGAGCCCCTTTTCGCCGTGGCCGCGGAAGGCGTAGGGGCTGGTGCGGGGCTTGAAGGCGCCGCCTCTGAGCAGGTGGGCGCCGGCCGCCTTCACCGCCCGCGCCGTCTCTATCATGTTCTCTTCCGTGTCCACGGAACAGGGGCCGGCCATGGTCACCAACCGGCCGCTGCCGATCTCCACCGGCCCCACCTTGACGACGGTATCATCCTCCTTGACCTCGCGGCTGGCGAGCTTGAACGGCTTGCTGACGCGGACGACGGAGTCGACGCCGTCGAGGGCGGCGAACTCGTCGATGAGCTCCGGGTAGACGGCGCCGAGCACGGCGATGACGCTACGCTCCACTCCCTTGATTAAGTGGTCCTTGAACCCCAGCTCTCTTATGTGTTTCTGGATAGTCAATACCTGGGCCTCCGTGGCCTCCGTTTTCATCACGATGATCATGTTGATGGTCTCCTTCCCTAGCGAAGTCATAACGTCGAGCTGTTGGCGGCTAGCCGGACGGGCTCTCGAAGTCTGGCCTGAGGACCCTGGCGCCGTGGAGATAGACGTGGGCTATGTCGCTGGCCTTCTTCTCGGTGTTGACGTGGAGGAGGATGCGGAGACACATGGGAAGGGAGCCCGGTACTTGCATCTCGTGTCCACAGAGAAGGGCCACGTCAGTCCAACCCATCTGTCTGGCGGCCAGGGCGGGGAACTCGGCGTTAAGGTCGGGGCTGCTGGTGAAGAAGGCGGAGGCTACGTCTTCGGAGTTGATCTCGTTCGCTTCGGCCATGGCCTGGAGGAGCTCCGCAGTGGCCTCAAGGATCGCCTCGCGGGTGTTGGCCTTAACAGTGGTGGCGCCCCTGACACCTCGAGTCAGCATGCCTACATCGCCGAGGCCCGGTCCCGACTCGTCGAGGCGCGGGCCGGCCTGCTAGCCGGGGCCAAATACTCCGGCCCGAGAGCCACCACCATATGCACGGCCGGACGACTCCGACTGTAGTCGAAGCCGAGCAGCCCTAAACGGCAGCTCTCCGCCGGCCGGTAACCACCTCCGCATAACGCTTAACCTTCCCTACTGTTTGGGACGGATCGGAACGGTCGATCACGTCAATGATAGCACTGCCGATAACGGCGGCTTCCGCGATGCGGCCCACCGCACGGAAGTGCTTGGGCTTAGATATACCAAATCCTACGGCCAGTGGCAAGGGGGTGCGAGCTCGTACCCGGTTAACGAAGGAGGAAAGCTGTTTCGGCAACTCCTCCCGCGCGCCGGTCACACCCGTCACGCTGACGCAATAGACGAACCCGGAGGCGAGCCCGGCGACGAGCTCGATCCGCTCATCGGTGCTTGTGGGAGCGAGGAGGTATATCAGGTCGAGACCGTTCCGGCGGCAGGCGTCCCGTAAGGGGTGCGACTCTTCCGGCGGCAGATCGACGGCGATGAGGCCGTCGGCGCCGGCGCTGGCGGCGTCGCGGCAGAACGGCTTGAGGCCGTAAGCGAGGAGCGGGTTGTAGTAGCCCATGAAGATCAGCGGCGCGGTGACGCCCTGCGCCCGCAGCTTGCCAGCCACCTCCAGACATACGCCGGGCGTGACGCCGTTGAGGAGCGCCTGATGCGACGAGCGCTGGATGCTGGGCCCCTCAGCCAGGGGATCCGAGAAGGGGATGGCGAGCTCGATAATGTCAGCGCCGCCCTCGATGAGGGCGGGCACGAGGCGCAGTGTGTCTTCCACGCTGGGATGGCCGACGGTGAGGAAGGCGACGAGGCCGGTTCGACGCTCGGCCCGCAGACGGGCGAACGAATCGGCTATCCGATTCACGTTGCCACCCCCGAGACGCCCAAGATGAAGGCGACAAGATTGAAAAAGAAGTGAGCAAGAATGGGAGCGAATAGCGAGCCGGTGTAGTAGTAGCCCCAGGCGAATAGCATGCCTATCATCCCGATGGCCGGGAGCAGGGGAAGGCTGGCCTGCCCAGAAAAGTGAGCTAGAGCGAAGAGGAGGCCGCTCGCGAAAGCTGCTCCCAGCAGTCCCCAGCGACCCCGCAGCCCACCAAACAGGAAGCCCCGAAAGAACGTCTCTTCCATAATCGGCGCCAGTCCAAGAGAGAGGATACCCAGCAGTACGACGAGGAGGGCCGAGTCGAATAATTCGTCCGACACGTTCCCTTCAGCGTCCGTACCC
>JADFRV010000025.1 GCA_022561095.1 Chloroflexota bacterium
TGACGCCCAAGGATGAGCGCGAGGCGCTCTTGATGCACGGACGCTTTCCGATGGAGGTGTCTGAGGAGGAGTTTCGCCGGCTGTTGGGGCCCGCTAAGCACCGCGCACACCTCAACTTCTTCTACGGAGTTCAGGTGGAGCAGGCGCTCCAGCTGGGCGTCGCTCAGGAGGTGCACAAGGAGCGGCTGTGCCAGATATCGGAGAACGGCCACATCGACGAGGAGGTCTGCAGCCGCATCTACGGCGCCACCCGTCAGGAGCTGTTAGAGAAGTTCCGTCAGACGGGCGCACTCTCCGGCGACGAGCTCTCCCCGGGCGACTTGCACGAGTTCACATACTGGCTATTTAAGCACCGAGTGAGTAACGCCGATCCGGCGCGGGTCGCGAGCGACACCCGTAAGGGTCTGGCGATGCTCCCCCGGCTGCCATCGCGCGCACGCCGTTAGCTAGAGCGCGCTTGCCTCAACGTCTCGCCAGCGCTTACGATAGGCGCAATATTTGCTCGTTCTATGGGGAGACACAGCAATGCGTGCCGAAAGCTATAACTCACTGGCGGTCACCGCTCTTGAGCCCGCTTCGGGCCTCACCCGCTACGTCGCCATGGCGATCCTGGTGGTGGCGGGCAGCGCCGTTACCGCCATCGCCGCCCAGTTCAGGCTCGATCTGCCGTTCACCCCTGTGCCTATCACCGGCCAGACCTTCGCCGTGCTCCTGGTGGGTGCGGTCCTTGGTTCGCGGCTTGGCGGCGCTGCGCTTCTGGCCTACTGGGGCGAGGGTGCCATCGGCCTCCCCGTCTTCGCCGGCGGCACTGGCGGCTGGGGCGTCATCACCGGCCCCACCGGCGGATACATCGTCGGCTTCATCATCGCCGCCTTCGTGGTGGGCTGGCTGGCGGAGCGCGGGTTTGACCGCCATCCCCTCTCGGCCGCGCTGGCGATGTTCGTTGGCAGCATCGTCATCTACGTAGTCGGCTTGCCCTGGCTGGACCACTTCTTCCCCGGCATGGCCCTGGAGTTCGGGCTCTATCCTTTCATAGTCGGCGATGCCGGGAAGCTGCTACTGGCCGCCTCCCTGGTACCGATGGGCTGGGCCGCCCTGCGTTACGTGCCTGGCTACCAGCTAGCGGTGCCCGAACCGCGAGAAAAGACTGCCTTCGCGAAGCAGCTTCCCCCGCTACCGTGGCTGTACATCGGAGCGGCCGCGCTGCTCGCGCTGGGCACCATCCTGCCCTGGGGCGCGGTTGGTGGTGGGCACGACATCGGCGTTACCCAGGCCCCGGGCCAGGTGGCTATCGCCGCAGCGGTGGCCGCGGTGGCGCTGGCGATTGTTCCGCGGATCGCGCTCGCGCTCCTGGCCATCGCGCTGCTCGTCTTCGGCATTCTCCTGCCGACCGGTGTGCTATCGGACCGGTTCGTATTCGACGAAGGCGACGCCTGGAACATCGTCGCCCTCATCGCGGGCCTCATTGGCGTGGCCGCCCTGGCCGCGATCGCCCTGCCAAAGATGACGGCAAAGGAGGCGATGCGCATCGGGCAATTCGCAGTGGGTGCTCTGGCGGGCGCCGCCGGCTTCTTCCGCATAGCGGGCATCCTTAACGAGAGCGCGGACTTCGCGTTCGCCGACCTGGGCGCGGGGCTGGTCGTGGCGCCGCTGGCCGCGGTGCTACTCGTGTCATTGAGCCTGCTGAGCCAGGATGAGGGCGCGGCCGAGGAGGCAAGCGCGGCTCGTTGACCGCTCCTAGCGGGCGGCGGTAGAATGCGCCCTGAAGGAATCCGCCGGAGGCGGATTCCTTGTGCATAGGAGGCGTACTCAAGTGGCCAGGGACGCTGAACAGATCCCCAAAGCGTATGATCCCTCCAAGGTGGAGGGTCGCCTGTACCAGTTCTGGCTGGACGGGGGTTACTTCCCGCCCAGGATAGACCCCGATAAGCAGCCGTTCTGCATTATCATGCCGCCCGCAAACGTGACCGGTGAGCTGCACTTGGGACACGCTCTTGTCGCCACCATCGAGGACTGCCTCATCCGCTGGCATCGTATGCGGGGTGATCCCACCCTCTGGCTCCCGGGTGTCGATCACGCCGGCATCGCCACTCAGATCGTGGTGGAGCGGGAGCTGGCCAAGGAGGGCGTGAGCCGCCACGACCTGGGCCGCGAGCGGTTCGTGGAGCGGGTCTGGCAGTGGGTGCACAAGTACCGCGGCGTCATCACCAGCCAGCACATGCGTCTGGGCGCTTCCTGTGACTGGGAGCGAGAGGTGTTCACGATGGATGAGGGGCCGCAGCTGGCGGTGCGCACCACCTTCGTGAAGCTGTACCGGGACGGCCTCATCTACCGCGGCGAGCGCATGATCAACTGGTGCCCCCGCTGCCAGACGGCGCTGTCCGACCTGGAGGTGGAGCACCGCGAGCAGTCCGCCAAGCTCTGGTACGTCCGCTATCCTCTGCTGGACGACTCCGGCCACGTGACGGACGAGTACATCGTCATCGCTACCACGCGGCCGGAGACGATCGTGGCCGATGTGGCGGTGGCGGTGAGCCCCAAGGCGGAGCGCTGGCAGAAGATCGTCGGCCGCAAGGCGCTGCTCCCCATCATCGAGCGGCAGATTCCGATCATCGCCGACGACGCGGTGGACCCGGAGTTCGGGACCGGTGCGCTCAAGATCACCCCCGGCCACGACATCGTCGACCTCGAGATCGGGGAGCGGCACGGCCTGCCCGCCATCGTCGCCGTGGGCCCGGACGGGACGATGAACGAGGAGGCCGGCCCCTACAAGGGGATGGACCGGTTCCAGTGTCGGGACGTCATCGTCGCTGACCTGGAGCGGCTGGGGCTTCTGGAGAAGACGGAGCAGTACCATCACTCGATCGGCCACTGCGAACGCTGCGACACCGTCGTGGAGCCGGTCGTCAGCGAGCAGTGGTTCGTGCGCATGGAGCCGCTGGCCGGGCCCGCCATCGAGGCGGTGAAGGACGGACGAATCGAGATCATCCCCCGCCGCTTCGCGCGGGTGTACATGAACTGGATGGAGAATATCCGCGACTGGTGCATCTCGCGGCAGCTCTGGTGGGGGCATCGCATCCCGGTCTGGTACTGCGGCGACTGCGGCGAGCTTACCGTGGCCGTAGACGACCCCAGCGCCTGCGAGAAGTGCGGCTCCGGCAAGCTGGAGCAGGACGCCGACGTCCTGGACACCTGGTTTTCGTCGGCGCTGTGGCCGCACTCGACGTTGGGCTGGCCTAAACAGACGGACGATCTGCGCTACTTCTACCCTACATCGGTGCTGGAGACCGGGTACGATATCCTCTTCTTCTGGGTTGCCCGCATGATCATGACGGGCCTATACAACACGGGAGAGGTACCGTTCCGCCACGTCTACCTGCACGGGCTCATCCGCGACCACGAGGGCCGCAAGATGAGCAAGAGCCTAGGGAATGTGGTGGACCCGATCGAGGCGATCGACAAGTACGGCTGCGATGCCCTGCGGTTCGTGCTGGCCACCGGTGGCGCCCCCGGCAACGACTTTCGCCTGTCCGACGAGCGGCTGGAGGGCGGTCGCAACTTCGCCAACAAGATATGGAACGCCTCCCGCTTCGTGATCCAGAGCATCGGCGACGAGCGGCTCCAGGCGCCAGACCGGAAGCGGCGGGCCGGGATGCCCATCGAGGACCGCTGGGTCATGTCGCGGCTGCAGCGCCTCATCACGGAGGTGGACCGGCTCCTCAACCGCTTCCAGCTCGGCGAGGCGGGACACCGGCTGCACGAGTTCCTCTGGAGTGAGTACGCGGACTGGTACATCGAGATGGCGAAGGTGCGCCTCAAGGCCGGCGACCGGTCGTCCCTGCCGGTTCTCGCCTACGTCCTGGACAGCTGCCTGCGGCTGCTGCACCCGTTCATGCCGTTCGTCACGGAGGCGCTGTGGCAGAACCTGCGGGAGCGTATCGGCTGGGCGGACGAGGAAGCGCTCATCGTCGCCTCCTGGCCGAAGGCCGAGCGGGCCTGGGTGAACCCCGAGGCTGAGGCGAAGGCGCAGGTTGTGATGGAGGTGGTGAAGGCGATCCGCAACATCCGCGCCGACAGGCGGGTGGACCCCTCGCGCTACGTTGAGGCGTACGTGGCCGCCGACGGGGCGAGGCCGGATCTGGAGGCGGCCAGGCCGATCCTGGAATCGCTGGCGCGGGTGCGGCCTCTGCACCTGATCGGGGACGCGGGAGAGGCGCCCAGGAGCGGAGTGGCCTCGGCCGTCCTGGCGCAGGCCCAGGTCGTCCTGCCGCTGGCCGGCCTCATCGACGTGGAAGCGGAGCGGGCCCGGCTGTCCAAGCAGTTGGCGGAGGCGGAGGCGGAGGTGAAGCGGCTGGAAGGCAAGCTGGCGAACGCGGCGTTCCGGGAGAAGGCGCCGGCGGCTGTGGTGGCCGGGGAGGAGGAGAAGCTGGCGGCGGCGCGGGCGCGGCTGGAGGGGCTGCGGCAGCGGCTAGCGGAGCTGGAGTGAGAGCCGCTGTGCCCCCGCCTTCAGGCGGGGGTCTTGATAGCCTTTGCCCTGACGACAGGCTGAAGCCTGTCCCGCCGCCGGTCAACCGTGGCAGGTGCTCGGCTCGAAGCCCGTTGTAGCGACGACCTTCAGGTCGCCCGCCGGATGGGCGTCTGGAAGCTAGGATCGGATTAACCAAGCGACGACTTTCTAAATTGACAGTAGCTGGAGCCCGTGCTAGCATCGCTTGTGGCGAATTGAACTAATGGCTAGCTTCCTTCTCTATCGCGATCCCCGCCGATGATTCAGGACCTCTTCGCCGACTACGTAGCCGTTCTCATCGCCGCCATTCTGGGCTTCCTCCTGGTCGGCGGAGCGCTAATGGGCAACTACATCCTCGCTCCACGCCAGGCCAGCCGCGCCAAGAGCCTGACCTACGAATGCGGCATGCTGCCCATCGGTCGCAGCCGTACCCAGGTTCACTTCCGTTACTACCTGTTCGCGATCCTGTTCCTGATCTTCGATATCGAGGCGGTGTTCCTGTTCCCCTGGGCGGTCACCTTCCTGGACATCGGTAAGGCCGCCTTCTACGAGATGCTGTTCTTCATGCTGATACTCGGATTCGGGCTTCTCTACGCCTGGAAGAAGGGTGTGCTGCGCTGGAAGTAGGTGGCTCAGATGGCTGACAAAGACCTGCCTGCCGACCGGCAGGCGCTCATAGAGGTCCACGAGATACAGGACGACCCCCAGCAGGCGATCAGCGATGCTGTGTCTCCCGATATCCGGCGGGAGATCAAGAAGCTGACGCCAACGGAGTTCCACCCAGGCCAGGGGCAAGCGCTGTACCGCCAGCTGCTGCCGGGGATACTGCAGTTCCCCGCGGACTGGATCATCGCTTGGGGGCGAAAGTCGTCCCTGTGGCCGATGACGTTCGGCCTCGCCTGCTGCGCCATCGAGATGATCTCCACCTTCATGGCCCGGCATGATCTGGACCGCTTCGGCATCATCCCTTTTCCCTCGCCCAGGCAGTCGGACGTGATGATCGTCTCCGGGACGGTGACCAAGAAGATGGCGCCGGCGGTCAAGCTGCTGTACGAGCAGATGCCCTACCCCAAGTGGGTGATCTCCATGGGCGCCTGCGCCACCAACGGCGGGCCCTACACCCGCTACGACCGCGTGCTCCAGGGGGTGGACAAGATCGTCCCCGTAGACGTCTACGTTCCCGGCTGCCCGCCTCGGCCTGAGGCGCTGATGGACGCCTTCCTGGCCCTCCAGAAGAAGATCATGGAGGAGCGGGGGAAGATAGGGCGCTGAGCGTGGCCCAGGAGCGCAGCCAGGAGACCTCCGTCGCTGAGCCGCCTCCGGGCTCGGTGGCCGACCTGTTCCGTGAGGCCCTGCCGGGCGTCCAGATGAGCGCGGAGCAGACCGCCCTCGATGTCGCTATCACCGTTCGCCGCGAAGATCTGCTCCGGGTGATGCAGACCGCAAAGGAGGACGAGCGCCTGGCGTTCGACTTCCTGCGCAGCCTATCGGGCGTTGACCACCTTGACGAGCTTGAGGTGGTCTATCACCTCTACTCCTACAGCCTGGGCCACGCGGTGGCGATCAAGGTGCGCTGCCCGCCAGACGACGCTCACATGCCCACGGTCAGCCACCTGTGGCAGACGGCCAACTGGCACGAGCGCGAGGCGGCCGAGCTGTTCGGGTTCATCTTCGACGGCCACCCCGACCTGCGTCCCCTGCTGACGGAGGAGGGGCTGGGTTACCACATCATGCGTAAGACTCATCCTCTAGCCGAGATCGAGGAGTGGCAGGAGGATTATCTGAAGGCCGCCGAGGAGGCGGTGGCGCAGGCGGCGGCGGAGGCCGGCCTGCCCATGGACGAAAGGGCCCGCAAGATCGAGCTGGCCCAGAAGAAGGCGGTCATCATCAAGAAGGCGCGCGAGGAGGCCAGGGGCAGAGGGCTGGCCGGGGACGAGGAGAGGGCGGCGGTTAAGGCCGCCCTCAAGGCGTTCGAGGAGGAGGAAGCGGCCAAGGCGGAGCCCAAGCCGGCGGAGGCGCCGGCCAAGCCTGCCGACGACCGCGCCGCCAAGATAGCGCTGGCCCAGAAGAAGGCCGCCCTCATAAAGAAGACCCGCGACGAGGCGCGCGCCCGCGGCGACTCCCAGGAGGAGGAGCGGCGGGTGGTGGCGGAAGCGCTCAAGGCGCTCGCAGCCGAGGAGAAGGGCGGGAAGTAGGCGGCAGCCATGACCACGGAGTTGATGGATCAAGACCACACCCTGAAGGGTGCGGCATCGCGCTCTAAGGGAGAGGATGCCCCAGCCTTCAGGCTGGGGTAGGGAAAGTTAGATGACCACGGAGTACAGCGTCACGCCGGGAAAAGACCTGGAGACGATAGACATCAACGTCAACGTGGGGCCGCAGCACCCGGCTACCCACGGCGTGTTCCGAATGGTGCTCACCGTCGATGGCGAGCAGGTGGTGGACGTGGACCCGATCATCGGCTACATGCACCGCGGCGCCGAGAAGCTGTCCGAGAACTGCGACTACCGCCAGGCGATCGGCTATCAGGACCGCACCGATTACCTGGCCCAGTTCAACACCGAGCTCTGCTACGTGCTGGCCGTGGAGAAGCTGGCCGGCATCGAACCGCCGGAGCGGGCCGAGTACGTCCGCGTCATCCTGGCGGAGCTGAACCGCATCGCCAGCCACTTCATGTTCATGGGCGCCTTCGGCACGGACATCGGCGTGTTCGGTACGGCCTTCATGTATGCCTTCCGCGATCGGGAGATAATCCAGGACCTGTTTGAGGAGGTCACCGGGGAGCGGATGATGTACGCCTACTTCCGCGCCGGCGGCGTGGCCTGGGACGTTCCGAATGACTTCCGCGAGCGCTGTCGTGAGATCCTGAGCGCGGTGCGCCGGGGAATCGGAGATATAGACGGCTTGATGACGGACAACGAGGTGATCATCGCCCGTTGTCGTGGCGTCAGTCCGGTGACGCCGGAGGACGCCATCAACTGGGGCCTGACCGGGCCGATGCTTCGGGCCACCGGCCTGGCGCACGACGTCCGCCGCGCCGAGCCCTACTGCATCTACGACCGGTTTGAGTTCGACATCCCAACGGGCGTACAGGGCGACGTCTACGACCGTTACCTCGTCCGCCTGGAGGAGATGCGCCAGTCGGTCCGCATCGTGGAGCAGGCGCTGGAGGGGATGCCGGAAGGGCCGATCATGGCCGAGGGGCTGAAGCGAACGCTGCGCCTGCCCGAGGGCGAAGTTTACATGCGCAACGAGACGCCCCGGGGGGAGTACGGCATCTACCTGATCTCCAAGGGCGGCGACAAGCCCTACCGGCTGAAGATCCGCTCCCCTGCCTTCTCCAACCTCTCGGCGCTGAGGGCGATGAGCATCGGCAGCTACGTCGCCGACACGATCATCACCCTGGGCTCCATCGACATCGTCCTCTGCGAGGTGGACCGTTGATCGCTGACAACCCTTGGCTGGACGGCCTAGTTCGCATGGGCATCATTGCGCTGGCGATGCCGCTGTCCGTCGTCATCCTCACCTACCTGGAGCGTAAGATATCGGGAAGGCTGCAGCAGCGGCTGGGGCCGATGCGTGTGGGGCCTTACGGCGTGCTTCAGGGGCTGGCGGACACCATCAAGCTGCTCACCAAGGAGGACCTGCGGCCGCAGACCGCTGACCGCTGGACGTTCGAGCTGGCGCCGTTCGTGGTGGTGGTGCCGGTGTTTCTGGCCTTCGTGACGCTACCCTTCACCGCCGACCTGTTCGTGCGCAACCTGGAGCTAGGGTTGTTCTTCATCCTCGCGGTGTCCGGGGTGTCGATAGTGGGGTTCGTGATGGCGGGCTGGGGCTCGGACAACAAGTATGCCCTTTTAGGCGGGGCGCGGGCGGCCGCCCAGCTCATCAGTTACGAGATCCCGCTGGTGCTGGCTGTGGTGGCCGTGGCGATGATCGCCTATACACCGGAAGCGGGACGGGGGTCCCTCAACCTGGTCGAGATCGTGGATGGGCAGGGGCGGGTGCCGTTCATCGTCTGGCAGCCGCTGGCGTTCTTCATCTTCCTGGTGGCTGGCCTGGCGGAGCTGTACCGGCAGCCGTTCGACATTCCGGTGGCGGAGTCCGAGGTGGTAGGCGGGCCGTTCATCGAGTACTCCGGCATCCGCTGGTCCATGTTCCAGATGGCGGAGTTCGTGAGCATGGTGCTCATCTCGGTGCTGGCGTCGCTGCTCTTCCTGGGCGGCTGGAACTGGCCGCTGGGCAACGGAGCGGGGATCGCCCTGCAGGTGCCGTTGATCTTCGTCAAGACCTCATTCTTTATCCTGCTCTTCATATGGCTGCGGTTCAGCCTGCCGCGCCTGCGCATTGACCAGATGATGCAATTCTGCTGGCAGGTGCTGTTGCCCTTCGCCCTCCTGCAGATAATAATCAACGGCTGGGTGCTCGTTTACGGCTGGCCGGACTGGACGCTGGGCGTCTCGTCCGGGGCGCTCACGCTGGTGGCGGGCTATCTCACCTATCGGGCGGCGCGGCAGGCGGCGGAACAGCCGGTCTCGCCTCGATTACATAGAGTTGGGAGTGTGATGTAGATGCTGGGAGTGTTGAAAGCGATAAAGACGACTATCTCGACGGCGCTGCGTAAGCCCGTCACCGTCCAGTACCCCTCGACCAAGAAGGAGCTTCCCCACCGCTCGCGTGGGCTGCCCGTCCTCCTCTGGGACTTCGACGTGGAGGAGCCGTTCTGCACCGGCTGCCAGGTCTGCGCCCGCTACTGCCCGGTGGACTGCATGACGATGACGATGAAGGATAACCCGCTGTACGCGGAGGGGAAGAGCAAGCGCAAGAAGATCGTGGACAAGTTCTACATCGATTACGCGCGCTGCATGCGCTGCGACATCTGCGTTGAGGTCTGCAACTTCGACGCCATTGTGATGAACAACACCTGGGAAGGCGTGGAGCTTTCTCGCTACGACCGCCACGACTTGGTGCTGGATCTGGACCAGCTGATGGATCAGTCCAAATCCGGAGAGTTAAAGGACCCGTTCCGCGAGCCGATGGGTGTAGCCCACTCCGGCTGGGCGCCCAAGGTACGCTCGGAGGAGGATAAGGAGGAGGTGGCGGCCAAGGAGGAGAGCGGAGAGGAGTAGACGCAGAGTTGTCGCTGAGACGGCGCTAGCCCCATGAGCTACGAAGAGGTCATCTTCTATTTCGTGGCCGCAGTGACCGTCCTCGGCGCTCTGGGGGTGGTTCTCGCCCGTAACGTCGTCCACTCCGCACTGTTCCTCATCCTCGCCCTGCTGGCGGTGGCCGGCGTTTTCATTCTGCTCTCCGCGGAGTTCCTGGCGATCGTCCAGATCCTCATATACGGCGGCGCGGTGACCATTCTTATCCTGTTCGTCATGATGCTGACGCGTGTGCGGGACATGCCGCAGGCCCTGGACGGGCCGCAACGGCCGTTCGCCGCTCTGGCCGCCGGCGCCTTCCTGGCGCTGTCCGCCCTGGCGGTGGTGTCCTCCGACTGGCCGGGCGAGACGGAGAAGATCACCGTGGTGCCGCTGAGGTCGACCTTCGTCGATAGCGGCAGCCTTCTCACCGAACCCCTGGACGCAGTCGCGACTGATGTCGAGGTTGACGATAGCGCGCCGTTCGCCGCCGGAGACCCGATCCGCATCGACAAGGAGGAGATGCAGGTCGTGGCGCTCGACGGGAGAACGTTGACGGTCACGCGAGGGTTCGGAGACACGACACCGGCGCCGCACGCGATGGACACTGACGCCAACGTTCTGCGACAGGGCTTGGGCGACGCGCTGTTCCGAAACTGGGCGGTGCCGTTCGAGGTGGCGTCGCTGGTGCTGTTGGTGGCGCTCATCGGCGCGATCATCCTGGCCCGCATTGAAGAGGGCGAATGATCCCGATCGAGAACTTCCTGGTGCTCAGCGGCATCCTGTTCTCGCTGGGGATATACGGCGTGCTGGCGCGACGCAACGCTGTGCTCATCCTTATGTCGGTGGAGCTAATGCTGCAGGCGGTGAGCATCAACTTCATCGCCTTTGCCGTGTACCTGTACCCGGAGCAGTTCACCGGCCTCATCTTCGCCATCTTCGTCATCACGATCGCCGCCGCTGAGGTCGGGCTCGCCCTGGGCATCATCCTGCGCATCTTCCGCAACAAGGGCACGGCCAACGTGGACGAAGTGGACATGCTCAAGTGGTAGGCATGGAGGAAGCCTGGCTCATACCGGCGCTACCGGCGGCCGCATTCGTCATCCTCCTCCTGGTCGGAAAGTACCTTCCCCGCCGTGGCGACTGGCTGGCGATAGGCGCCATCGCCGCCTCCTTCGTCCTGTTCTTCTTCGTCCTCGCCGATCTCCTGGACAACATGGTGGGCACGGAGTTCGACAAAGCGCTGGGCCAATCGGGCATCGATTGGGTGAGCTTCGGCGATTTCGAGCTCAGGCTGGGCTTCCAGGTAGATCAGCTCGCCATCGTCATGCTGGCGGTGGTGACTTTCATCACCCTCATGGTGCTGGTGTACTCCACCGGCTACATGAAGGGCGACCCGCGCTATGGCTGGTACTTCGCCGCGATGTCGCTGTTCGTGGCGGCGATGCTGACGCTGGTGCTGGCGGACAACTTCCTGCTGCTGTATGCGGCCTGGGAGGGCGTGGGCTTCGGCTCCTACCTCCTCATAGGATTCTGGCACGAACGGCGTTCCGCGACGGAGGCGGCGAAGAAGGCGTTCATCACTACCCGCATTGGCGATGTTGGGCTGCTCATCGGCATCATCCTGCTCTGGCGTGAGGCGGGCACGTTCGACATGTCAGAGATCTTCGAGTTCGCGGAAAGCGGCGGCTACAGCACCGAGTACCTGACGATGGCGGTGCTGTTCCTGTTCGCCGGCGCGGTGGGGAAGTCGGCCCAGTTTCCCCTGCACGTCTGGCTCCCCGACGCGATGGAGGGCCCGACGCCGGTCTCCGCGCTCATCCACGCCGCCACCATGGTGGTGGCCGGCGTCTACCTGGTAGCGCGGGTGATGCCGCTGTTCGCGGTCGCCGACCCGATAGCGCTGAACGTGGTCACCGCCGTCGGCCTGACGACGGTGATGATGTCCGCCACGATGGGCCTGGTTGCCACGGACATCAAGCGGGTGATCGCCTACTCCACCATCAACAGCCTGGGGTTGATGATGGTGGCGCTGGGCTCGCTCTCCGTATCGGCGGCGATGCTCTACCTGTTCGCTCACGGCTTCTTCAAGGCGCTCCTCTTCCTGTCCGCCGGGTCCGTGATCCACGCCACTGAGCGGCAGGAGGTGAGCGAGCTGGGCGGCCTGGCGCGGCGGATGCCGGTGACGGCGGCCGTGTTCGCCGTGGGAGCGCTATCCATGGCGGGAATCGTTCCGTTAGCCGGCTTCTGGGCTAAGGACGAGATCCTCAACGTCGCCGGCGATAGCCAGAACTTCGTCGTGTACGGGTTCCTGATGCTCAGCGTATTCATAACCGCTCTGTACATGACGCGCGTGGTTATTCTTACCTTCCTGGGAGAGCCGCGTGACCGCGAGGCGCACCAGCACGCCCACGACGCGGAGCCGGTAATGACTCTGCCCCTTCTCCTGCTGGCCGCGTTGACAGTCCTGGCGGGCTTCGTCGTCTTCGATGGGGTGGGAGAGGCGCTGGGCTTCCCCGGCGGCATAGG
Organism: Chloroflexota bacterium; assembly: GCA_022561095.1. Lineage (GTDB taxonomy): Bacteria > Chloroflexota > Dehalococcoidia > SM23-28-2 > RBG-16-64-32 > JADFNQ01. Next base: position 12,181 of record JADFRV010000025.1, read on the forward strand.
GGAGTTCGTCTTCCTGGAGGGGCCGGAGGCGTTCCATTTCCCCTGGGACGTGGCGGTCCTGTCGACGCTGTCGGCGGTGGCGGGCCTGGCCGGCGGCTTCTACTTCTGGTCGGGCGCGGCGGAGCCGGCCCGCCGGGCGGGAGAGCTTTTCCGGCCCGCCTACGAGATATTGAAGCGCAAGTTCTTCATGGACGATATATACCAGTGGGCGATCGACCGCGTGGTGCTGGTCGCCGGCGGCGTGATCGCCTGGTTCGACCGCAACGTGGTGAACGACACGGGTGTGGACGGCTCGGCCCGCCTGGGCGTGTTCGCCGGGTTCGGGATGAAGTTCCTGGAGACGGGCAAGCTGCCCAACTACGCCCTGGCGATCGTCACCGGCGTGATCGTCCTGGCGATAGTGTTCCTGGTGGTGCGGGTGTAGGCGATGGACTGGGTGCTGTTCGCGCTGATAGCCATCCCGGTGGGGGCTGTGCTCGTGTTCATGCTCATACCCTCACGCTATCCGCAGCTTGTGCGCAACGTAGCGGTGGTGTCCGGGTTCGCCCTGTTCGTGCTGTCGGTGCTGGTGTTCGTCAAGTACGAGTTCGAGGGCGGCAACGGCCTGCGCTTCGATCTGCAGCTGGACTGGCTGGAGAACGTGGCCTTCCTGGGCGAGAACGGGATCACCTATCACCTGGCGGTGGACGGGATCTCGGCGCCGATGGTGCTGCTGACGGGCATCGTCATCTTCGCCGGGGTGTTCATCTCCTGGAACATCGACTACCGCAACAAGGACTATTTCGTGCTGCTGTTCCTGCTGGTCAGCGGCGTATTCGGCGTGTTCCTGTCGCTGGACCTGTTCTTCCTGTTCTTCTTCTACGAGGTGGCGGTGCTGCCGATGTACCTGCTGATCGCCGTGTGGGGCGCCAGCAGCAACTTCGGCACGTTTACCCGAACCAAAGAGTACGCGGCGATGAAGCTGGTGCTGTACCTGGTGGGGGGCAGCGCACTGATCTTTATCGGCATCTTCGCGACGTTCGTGGAGGCGGGCCAGGGCACGTTCGACCTGCCGGTGCTGGGTGCCGTCACCTATGACGAGAACTTCCAGAAGGCGGTCTTCCCCTTATACGCGCTTGGGTTCGGGATCCTGGCCGGCCTGTGGCCCTTCCACACCTGGTCGCCCGACGGCCATGTGGCGGCGCCTACGGCCGTGTCCATGCTGCACGCCGGCGTCCTGATGAAGCTGGGCGCCTTCGGTATCCTGCGGGTAGCGATAACGCTGTTCCCGGAGGGGGCGGAGTTCTGGGCGCCGGTGCTGATGACGCTGGGCGTGACGGGGGCGCTGTACGGCGCCGTCTCGGCGATGGCGCAGCGCGACCTGAAGTACATGGTGGGCTACTCCAGCGTGAGCCATATGGGCTTCGTGCTGATGGGGCTGGCCACCCTGACCACTATCGGTGTCAACGGTGCGGTGCTCCAGATGTTCGCCCATGGGGTGATGACGGCCCTCATGTTCGCCATGGTGGGCGCCGTTTACGACCAGGCGCACGTACGGGATATGACGCTGTTCGGCGGGCTGGCCCACAAGACACCGCGCCTGGCCGCCTTCTTCGCCATCGCCGGACTGTCATCCCTGGGCCTGCCGGGGCTGGCCGGGTTCGTCGCCGAGTTCCACATATTCGTCGGCACCTTCAGGGCCGGCTATGAGTGGGCGGGTGTGCTGGGCATCCTCGCCGCCGCCATCACCGCCACCTACATCCTGCGCATGCTGGCGATGGCGTTCTTCGGCCCCTTCAACGAACGCTGGGCCGGGCTGAAGGAGATGCGCCGGGGCGAGCAGTTCGGGGGGGCGCTGCTCATCGTCTTTATCGTCTTCATGGGCGTCTGGCCGGCGCCGTTCATCGACCGCATAAGCGAGAGCGTGGAATTCATCCTTCGGGTGTGAGCTAGTGGAACTTAACCTCAACTGGTCCCTCCTGACGCCGGAGTACATCCTGGCCGGCGGGGCGGGCATGGTCGTCCTCCTGGACCTGTTCTGGGGGCGGCTGCGGAAGGATCAGCTGGCGTACGTGGCGGCGGCGGTGGCGCTGGCCTCGGCGCTGACCGCGCTCATCTGGGTCAACGACGACACGAACTTCGCCAACCTCATCGATATCGATAACTACACGGCGCTGTTCCGCGTCTTCTTCGGCCTCATCGGCGTGTTCGCCTGCCTCGCCTCAGCCCGCTTCGTGAAGGATCGTCTGCTGCACGCCGGCGAGTACTACGGCCTCATCCTGCTCGCCGTCCTGGGCGCCAACCTGATGGCCGCCGCCAGCGAGCTGCTGACGGCGTACATCTCGCTGGAGCTGCTGAGCTTCAGCCTGTACGTCCTCACCTCTTACGCCAAGTTTGACCTGCGCTCCAACGAGGGCGGCCTGAAGTACATGCTCCTGGGCGCCTTCTCCTCGGCGATACTCCTGTACGGGATCGGCATGATCTACGGCGTCAGCGGCTCGACGCGGTTCAGCGAGATCGCGGCGTCGCTGTCCGGGGACACGGCAGGCTTCGACATGGCGATGTTCCTGGGGCTGGTGCTGATAATCGCCGGTCTGGGGTTCAAGGTGGCGGCGGTGCCGTTCCACATGTGGACGCCGGACGCCTACGAGGGGGCGCCGCTACCGATCACCGCCCTCATCTCAGCGCTGGGAAAGGCGGCGGGGTTCGCCCTGTTCCTGAAGCTGTTCGGCCAGGCGTTCATCCCCTTGGTGGACGACTGGCGGCTGTTCATCGCCGTGCTCTCGGCGATGACGATGGCGCTGGGGAACCTGGTGGCGATCCAGCAGCGCAACATCAAGCGGCTGCTCGCCTACTCCAGCATCGGCCAGGTGGGGTTCCTGATGATGGGGATCGCGGCGCTGACGCCGGAGAACGCCGATGCGGCGAGCGCGCTGGTGCTGCACCTGGTGGGGTACGTGATCAGCAACCTGGCGGTGTTCGTGGCGATTATCATCTACTACAACTGGACGGGCAAGGAGGAGATATCGGATTACGCGGGGGCGGCGGAGCGGGCGCCGTACCTGGCGCTAACGCTGAGCATAGCGTTCTTCTCGCTGGCGGGGATGCCGCTGTTCGCGGGGTTCGCGACGAAGTTCATCCTGTTCCAGGCGGCGGCGCAGCAGGGGTTGCTGTGGCTTTCGGGCCTGGCGGTGTTCTTCAGCTTCGTCTCGTTGTACTACTACCTGATAGTGATCAAGGAGATGTACCTGGGGAAGCCAGCGGAGCCAACCCGCTTCCCGACGCCCTGGCTGGAGTACGGGGCGCTGACCCTGCTTATCGCCGGCGTCTTCTTCGTCGGGCTGTACCCCCAGCCCGTGTTCGACCTCGTGGAGCAGGGCGCGGTGGCGATGATGACCGCCTCCGAGGCCGCCGGCGCCGTGACCGCGCCGCCGTAGGGGGGCGACGCGCCGCGAGGGCTAATCAGAGGCGCTGCGAACGGCGAGCACGAACGCCTACGCGCCAACTTGTCGGGTTACTCGGTGTGCAGTTCGACGTCGACCAGAGAAGTACCGGACATCGGATCAACGATCTTAAACGTGGCAGGCCGAGCTCCGTCTTTTTGCCACAGATCGTTCACTGCATCGAATAGGTGTTCAGGGCGAATCGTCGATTTAGGAGCAGCAGGGACGGCTTGCATCTTACCCCACGGCACGTCCTTGATCGGCTTCAGTTTGTCTTTGACACGTTGGACAGCATTTGCGGAGTTGAGATCGAGTCCGCTCATGACCCGGTCGTAGAACATGATCATGGCGTACAGGCCGATGGCGCTGAACAATCTCTGATCCTTGGGCTTCTTACCCCAGTATTGCGGGAACGATTCGCTGACACCCTTGAAGAAGACATAGAGGCCTTTTGCCACTTGCTGTAGGTCCTTGACGGGAATGTCAGACGCGTTCTGTTTCCAGTCGAACCTCAGCTGAGTGTTCTTAACAGCCCGGTCGATGACACCTTCAAGGACAGTAATTGAAAGGGGCCCAGGATACACATTGGGCACCGAAATGTGGGTCTCGGGAGCGAATGGTGAGCCGTCCATTTCTTGGAGTATTCCAGCGACGTCAGAAATTGCCTTCTTGTATGCTTCACGCGGCGGTGGTTCATAGCCCAGTTGGCGCCTGAGCAAAGCTAGATGAGCTGTGCCAATCGGCACAGTCTGATTCAGAGCGTAAAACTGATCGAGTTGGAACCTAGTATCGACGCCATTGAATGCGCTCACGATAACCGGAAACTCCCCCTCTTGCACAGTTGACTCTTCTATAGCCCTTAGCCGGTGCTGGCCATCAATGACATAGCCAATTCGCTCGGCCTCTTTGAGCGGATGTAGTGTGCCGTTAATTTCCTGCAGTTTGCCGGATATCCTCATCTTGCCCAAGCGCGGAGCAGTTGGATCCTGGTTCGCATTGGCCTCGAATACGAGAGTGCCTGGTTTGAACGCGACAACCAAGGCATTCGGGAGGACAGGGTTCTTGCTCAAGTACTGTGCTATGACTCTGACCCTGTTCTTATCGAGTTGTCGCTGGAATCCTGTCAGCTTGCCAGAGTGCCAAGTCATGCGCTGTACGCCGAGTTGTTTCGCTATGGTCTTTCCGTCAATTGCAAATACATAGAGCGCTTTGGCCGTGGGTCCTTGCTTAATTTCGAGTGCCATGGCTTCCAATATGGCGTCCTGAAGTTTTCCGTTGGTCTTCATGTCTATCTCCTCGCTCAAGACATTCAATACACCGGGCAGTTAGATTGTCGAAAACAGGTTGTCCTCCCCGCACGGCAGAGACGCGTTGAACGATCTTGAGATGGGTACCGTTAGCTTGAGCGCCGCAGAGCTGGCACGCGCTTCGGTCTCTGCGAAGGACGCAGTACCTCTTAGTAGAAGTGACAGCAACCTCTCCGTTGATCAGTGAGGTGCGCGGTTCCCACCAGGGACGAGCCGCCGCAGTTGCCGTGGCTTCAAAGTAATCACTTTTCCCAAGGTTGCAGTCCGCGCAAAGAGCCTGAAGGTTCAGGGTGTGATTGCTTCCCCCCTCGGACAGCGGAAGTATGTGATCTACGTGCATGTCGGCGGTTGTTAGGGGAATTCCGCACATGACACACCGGTTGCTCGCTTGGCGAAGAAGTGTCCGTTTTGTGGACTCGTCATAGATGGCCCTGCGCTCGGGGAAGAATCGGCGGTGAGCGCGCTCACGGTGGGAATCGGGGCCGTGAGCTTCCGTCTCGCTCAGGGGTCGGCGCAAAGTCGCCTCTGCATATGCTGCGAATCGCGAGGAGTTGTCAGCGAACCACTGGCGCGGCGGAGTTAGCAATATGCGCGCTCTTTCCTCGAGCTCTTCGAGCTTCTCTTTCACGAAGGCCTCGAAGGGAATCCCACAAGACTCGCATTTGTCCGCGAGTTGAATTAGGAGGCCTGCCGAGTCTTCGGTCTGATCTGGACGGTAATTAGCAGCCATCAGCGACTACGCTCGCCGCGGGAGGAAGCGGCACGAGGCAAGCGTGAGCACATTATAACCCGGTGACGGAACGAAAAGAGTTGATAACTGTGCCGATTTCGCCCGGAGGTTAGCTATCTGACGCACGCCGTCTAGCGCGGCAGACTTGGTAAGCAGATGCTCTACCTCTGAGCTACGCTCGCTCTTCCCCGCCGCCGCCGGCGGTGTCGCCACTGGGGCCGTCGCGCCCACCATCGCCTCCTTCGTATTCCCGTATAACGATTCTCGAATACGGGCGCACCCCAATAACCCCTTTTTACCAAACAAATTACCCCCTGCCCCCTCGCACTTCCGTCTTGCCCCTTTTAGAAGATATGTGCTAATATACCCCAAATGCCCAAGCGAGGACCGAAAACAGACCAGGGCAAGGCCGTCGTTCGCCTCAACGCCGTCCGCCACGCCGTCCTCTCCCAGACCCCCGTCATCCCCGAGTTCGAGGCCGAAGAGGATTGGCAGGCCCATCGTACCCGCCTGTTTGATGACCTGGATCCGCACGGCGCCCTCGAACAAGCCCTCGTCGAGCGAATCGCCTTGACCCTCTGGCAGCACCAGAGACTCGTCCGCTTCCAACGCGCCGCCGTCATCCGCGGCTCCTTCAGCGCCCTCGAAGCCATGTCCGACGCCGCTACCTACGGCGAACGAACGCTTGGCATACCCAGGGAGGACAGCCTCAGCGACGAGAAGGTCGAGCGGCGCCTCCTCGAGTGCATCATCCCCACCGACGCAGACCTGGCGAAGATCATCCGCTACGAGGCCCACCTCAACCGGCAGCTCTACCAGGCCATGCACGAGCTCGAAGCCCTCAACGCTCGCCGTCAGGGCCAGGCCGCGCCGCTCGCCCGCATTGACATTCAGGCGTCCGCCGTCACGTAGGGGTGCCGCTCACCCCGACCTGCGCTCTACCCCTCTCCCGCGTGCGGGAGAGGGGCCGGGGGAGAGGGTCACAGCATCGGCAGGTAGCGCTTCAGCTCGTAGTCGGTGACCGGGCGGCCCAGCTGGGTCCGGGAGACCGTGGCAACACTTCATAGGAAGTGGTACCGTTGATGGGGGGTAGGTCACCTTCGGCAAATGCGGACCCACGCCGAAGGGCGATTCTAATATTGAAGGACTGGTGATCAGCAGTCTTGCTAAATGAGAAGATCGGCACCCTGAAGCTGGCTGCCCCTCTCTGTGTTGAGATCGGCACCAGTGTCGGAGAGGTCATCAACGAGTTCCAGCGCCACACCAT
>JADFRV010000026.1 GCA_022561095.1 Chloroflexota bacterium
AACGGTGGCTGTGACGACCTGCCCCTCCGCACCGGCCACCACCGCCTCCACCGTCCCCGGTCCGCCGTCGGCCATTGGGATCGGCTCCAGCTCCGCCTCCGGCAGGGCGCTGCGCGCGCCCTCGGCCATCGCCGCCGCCGCCTCGGAGGCGCTAAGGCTCCCCTTGAACTCCTGCGGCGCTATCACGATTTTCATGCCATCATGCCCGCATCATAGGCGTCCCCAAGACGGCGGAGCAACCTGATGGTAGAGGATTACCTGAGACGCACGAAGGAGCTGTATGTGGGCGACACACGCAGTAGGGCAACCGCGATGAATCTACCACGAATCCTTCCCCGAACCCCTTGACAACAGAACGTTCGTTCTCTTATAGTTAGCACACTAGTTCTGATACCGAAGGAGAACGGCCATGCGCAAGCTTACCGGCACCCAACTGCGACTACCCCTCTCTCGCAGCGTCCGCTGCCCAGACTGCGGCGGCCCCCTCGTCCACGCCGAGGGCTGCGTCTCCTGCCCCGTCTGCGGCTTCTCCCGCTGCGGCTAAGCCTCCCCACCGTTGGACGCGAGAGGGGCTGCGGGCTATGATGGCTATCGATGCCCCAGAAGCCCACCGTCTCCGTCCTCACCCTCGGCTGTAAGCTCAACCAGGCCGACGCCGAGACGATCGCCCGCCGGCTCGTCGCCGGCGGCGTCCGCGTCGTAGGTCGCCCCCAGAAGGGCGCCGACGCCTTCGTCATCAACACCTGCTCCGTCACCCACGTCGCGGACCGCAAAGCGCGTCATCTTACCCGCCTGGCCCGTCGCCTCTCCCCTGACGCCACCATCGTCCTAACCGGCTGCTACGCCGAGACCGCCCCTGATGACGTCGCCCAGATCACCGGCGCCGACTTCGTCCTGGGCAACGCCGCCAAGCCGGAGATCCCCTCACTGCTGCTGGAGCGGCTCCAGCGCCGCGGCGACCCCGCGGCCGGCTGCCCCACCCCCGTGAGGGACGGATTGCGTACACGCGCTTTCGTCAGAATCCAGGAAGGCTGCAACGAGCTCTGCGCCTTCTGCATCGTGCCCCGCACTCGCGGCCGCGAGCGCAGCACGGCTATCGATGAGGTAGTCCAGGAGGTGCTGGCACGCGAGCAGGAGGGCGTCCTGGAGGTCGTGCTCACGGGCACGCAGCTCGGCAACTACGGACGCGACCTGCACTGGGACCAGCCGGGGCCGCGCCGCCTTCTGGAGGCGCTGCTCGAGCGCACCTCAGTACCCCGCATCCGCCTCTCCTCCCTGCAGGCCCAGGACATCACGCCGGAGCTGCTAGGGCTATGGCGTGATCCCCGCCTCTGCCCCCACTTTCACCTCCCCCTCCAGAGCGGGTCCGATACCGTCCTCCGCCTCATGCGCCGCCGCTACACGGCCGAACGTTTCAGCCGCGCCGTCGCCCTCATTCGCGAGCTCGTTCCCGACGTGGCGATCACCACCGACGTCATCGCCGGCTTCCCCGACGAGACAGATGCCGATTTCGAAGCCACATACAGCCTGTGCGAGGAGATAGGCTTCGCCGCCATCCACGCCTTCCCCTACTCCGCCGGCCCGGCACCGCCGCCAACCTCATGGGGAACCACCTCCCCGTGGCCGTCCGCCGCCGCCGGCTGGAGCGGCTGCTGACGCTGGCCGATGCCTCCGCGCAGGCCTTCCGCCGCCGCCACCTGGGCCGGCTGATGCCCGTCCTCTGGGAGGAACGGAAGCGCGGCCTCTGGCAGGGATTGACCCCCAACTACCTCCGCGTTTACACTCGCGCCGATGACGACCTGACCAACAAGCTCCTGCCCACGCGACTGCTCGCCCTTCAGGACGAGGGCCTCAGCGGCGAGCCGGAGCCGGCAGCGATACCTCTGACATGAACGAAACTAACCGTACGGCCATCGTCCTCCTGGCTGCTCTGTGGATCGTCCTCATGGCGGTCGTCGTCTTCCTCACTTGGTCCGACGCCGAGCTGACTGTCGACAGCCTGGGAGACTTCGTCGAGTACCTGGACGACCATCGCGACACCGCGTCGAAGCTGATACTGACCTTGGGCGCCTTGGTGCTAATCGTCCTGGCGCTGCTAGTCGTCATCGTCGAGTTGGCCCCTGAGGAAGAGACGCGAGAGATCAAGATAGAGCAGGCCGGCGCCACTACCATCGTACCCGCCGAGCCGCTGAGGGAGCGTCTGGAGGAGGCGCTCACCGCGATGCCCCAGGTCTCTGCCGCTAGGGCCCGCGTCTTCTCCCAGAACAAGGGCGTCGGCATCAAGCTGGACCTGACCATCACACCGGACGCCAACATAGCACTGGTCACGCAGGACGCGTCACGCGTGGTTATGGAGACGCTCCAGGCGGACCTGGGCCTGCCCGTCGCCGCGCCGCCCAGCGTGCGCATCGTCTTCGGCCCACCAAAGACGGAGCCCGTAGCGTCCTCGGTGGTTCAGCCCCCAACCCCGGAGATGCCCCCCGAGCCGGTGGCGCCATCCGAACCTACGCCCCCCGGCGAGCCGCAGCCACCGATGGCGACCCCACCCACAGACCCCGCCGGCGACTCGCCGCCCGGACCCGCATTGGACACCCCGACTCCAGAAGAGGAGCGGCCGCTACAGCCTCCCCCACAAGCGCCGCCCGATGAAGCATCGGGGCCTGCCGCCGAGGACCCGCCCCAAGACGAGACCCCACAGCACTAGCCCACCCGCTATGGCCAAAGATGAGGACCTGGACAGGCTCAAGCTCATCGTGGAGAGCGTGCTGTTCGTCGCCGATGAGCCCGTGGATGTGAGCGCACTCGCCCGCATCGCTGACGCCGGGCTCGCTGAGGTGCAGCAGGCGATCGACGTCCTCGCCGCCGACTTCGGCCGGCGTGGGGTGCGCATTCAGAGGACGGAGTCGGCGGTGCAGATGGTCACCGCCCCCGAGACGACGCCCTACGTGGAGCGCTTCCTGGGTGTCGAGGAGGACCACCGTCTCTCTCACGCCGCCTTGGAGACGCTGGCCATCATCGCCTACAAGCAGCCGATCACCCGCCAGGCCATCGAGAAGATCCGCGGCGTCAACTGCGACCGCGCCCTCGCCTCCTTGCGCGCCCGCAGCCTCATCACCGAGGTCGGCCGTGCCCACACGGTGGGTCGGCCCTACCTGTTCGGCACTACCTTTCGCTTCCTGGAGTACTTCGGCCTGGAGAATCCGGAGGACCTGCCGCCCCTAGCCGAGCTGCCGGCCGAACAGTGATATGAGCATGACCGTGGGCCTCTGTCGCGTATGGCTGCGGCTGCCGGAGAACCACTCGCTCAAGGAGAAGCGACGAGTCATCAAGTCGCTAACGGCGCGGCTACACAACAAGTTCAACGTCGCCGTCGCCGAGGTGGGCGACCAAGACCGCTGGCAGATCGCCTCCCTCGGCATCACCTGCGTCACCACCAGCGAGAGCCACGCCCACCAGATGATGGCCAGCGTCGTCGCCTTCATCCGAAACGAGCGGCTGGACGCGGAGATAATAGACTACCACACCGAGGTCATGCACGCGCTCAACGAAGGGCCCTTCGAGGGCTAGGCCGTCTTCGCGCGCTTTCGCCGGCGCGCCTTCTTCTCCACTAGCAAATAGCGGTTGAAGAACTCCATCACGCGCCGCATGTACTCTTCCGGGTGGTCCAGGCGCGCGACCGCATGGTCGGAGCCGGGCGCGATCCACATCTCCTTCGGCTCTCCGGCCGCCTCGAACAGCTCCCCGGGCTGCTCGGCAGGGATATAGCTATCCCTCTCCCCGCAGACGAACAGCAGCGGCCGCGGCGATATTCGCCCCACATGCTCCACGGGCCGCACCCGTCGCAGACGCCCTCCGGCCATCGCCTCGCCGATGAACACGCTGATCCATCCAACCGGCGCCACCCAGCGGACGGGCGCGAAGTCCGGGATCTTCTTGCGCATCACACCTTCCAGGTGAGCGTAGGCGGAGTCCGCCACCACCGCCGCGATCTCCTCCATCTGAGCAGCAGCGATGATCGCCGCCGCCGCTCCCATTGAGATGCCCAGCACCCCCACCGGGCCTCGCCCGTATCTCTCCGACACAAAGCGCACCGCCGCCTGAACGTCCCACGTCTCCTTGTAGCCGATAGTCGTGAAGCGGCCCCCGCTACGGCCGCAGGCCCGGAAGTCAAACAGGAACACGTTGTAGCCGGCCTCGTTCAGCGCCACCCCCACATCGAACGGCTCCGCCAGGCTCTTGAAATAGCCATGACAGAGCACAACGGTGGGGTATCCCTTCCGCCCGGGCAACCATAGACCGTGCAGTCGCGTGCGGTCCAGGCTGAGGAACGACACCTCCTTGACGTCGACGCCGGCAGATTCGGCCGGGCCCCCGCCTTTGGCGCGGTAAGGCGTCACCCACCGCCAGCCAACCCAAAGGAGCGCACCTGCCGCTCCCAGCACCAGACCCAGAGGCGCAAGCCAGACTCTTCGCATCGCAGGCACATTGTGCGGCGTGCGAGGCGCTACGACAAGGAGCGTGCCGTGGAAGGCGCCGCCGCAGACGCTAGCGGCTGACGATAAGCGTGACGAGGTCGCCGGCCTGAACGATGGTGCCCGGCAGCGGCTGCTGGTCCACAACCTGACCCAGCGGCACCTCCCCCTCGCTCACGCCGATCACTACGTACCCGGCGCCCGTCTCCTCCACAACCTCGATCGCCTCATCCAGGCTTCGTCCGGCCAGGTCAGGTAGGGCCTGCGTCACGCCGGGCACCACCTGAGCAGCCTGCCCCTCCGGCGGCAGCACAACGTTCAGGGCGCTCTCTTCTACGGACGCCGGCTCCGTACTCAGGACCGTGCCTTCGCCGCCTTCCCGACCTAAGCTGTAGAGAGCGACAACCAGCAGGACGAGCGCGCCTACCGCCGCGACGGCGATAATGCCGCTCATCGACCAGGTTCGTGGCTGTTGTACCTCCGGCAGCGGCTCCAGCTGCGGCTCGTCTACGTGACCGACGGAGAAGAGGGGGAGGAGAGCGGCCGGGTCCAGCCCCAGATAGCCGGCGTAGGAACGCAGAAATCCCCGCGCGTACACTGGGGCGGGCAGAATCGTATAGTTCTCCTGCTCCAACGCTTCCAGATACCTGCGGGGGATACGTGTCGCGCGCTCGGCGTCCTCCACCGTGATGCCACGGGCCTGCCTTGCGCGCCGGAGGGTCTCCCCAAGGGGGGACATGCGGGCCTCCTGCATCTGCACGACAAGAGTATACGAGAGCACCATTGGTGCGAGTCAAGCCCCAGCCAGCCCGTCCAAGACAACGATTTTGGTTTTTTTGACGGGGCGAACCTAGCTCCGGCGGAGCACCGCCAGCGTTAGCGGCTCGCCATCCAGCTTCTGCGCCTCGGTCTGGGCCCCGGCGCCTGTCGGGGGCGCGCCCTCCACCAGCTCCTCCGACAGCGTCTCTTGGCGCACGTAGTCGCCGTGCCGCGCTAGCACGCGCGACAGCCAGTCCGGCCCGGCGAGGTAAGTCGTGATGTGATCCGAGATCTCGAACCCGGCGGCCCGGCGCAGGCTCTGGATGCGGTGCACCAGCTCCCGCGCCAGCCCCTCCTCCGCCAGCTCCGGCGTCACCGCCGTGTCCAGGCCAACCGCGTAACCCGCCTCGTCCTCGGCCACGGTGAGGCCGTCCAGCGCCCCATCGACCTCTGCCAGCTCCAGCGCCTTCACGTTCAGCTCCTCGATAACCTGCGACTCAAGCCGCTTCAGCCCCTCCCCCTCGGACGCCGCGCGCGCCTTCACGACAACCCTCGATAACGGCTGACGCACCTTGATCCCCGCCTTGCTCCGCGCCGCCCTTCCCAGGCTGACCACCCGCATGATCAGACGTGTCTCGTCCATCAGCCGCTGGTCCACCTGCGTGGGGTCGCTCTCTGGCCACTCTGCCAGGTGCACGCTCTCCGGCGCCTCCTTGTCTACCTCCCGGACAAGGTTCTGGTACATCTCCTCCGCCACAAACGGCGTGAAGGGCGCCATCAGCTTGCACAGCGTCACCAGGCAGACGTGCAGCGTGTGATAAGCAGCCAGCTTGTCGGCGTCGCTCTCGGACTTCCAGAAGCGCCGGCGGCTGCGACGCACGTACCAGTTGGAGAGATCCCCTACAAACGACTGTATCGCCCGGCCGGCGCTCGTGGGATCGTACTCCTCCAGCTGCGCGGTCACGCGACGCACCAGCGTGTGCAGCTCCGACAGCACCCAGCGGTCCAGCTCCGAACGCTCCCCCTGCACCGCCTGCGTCGGGTCGAAGCGGTCGATGTTGGCGTAGGTCACGAAGAAGCTGTAGGTGTTCCACAGGGTGAGGAGGAACCGACGCAGAGACTCCGCCACAAGGTTCGAGGAGAAGCGGCGCGCCTCGCCCGGGCGGGTGGCCGTGAACAGGTACCAGCGCAGGGCGTCGGCGCCGTGGCGGTCCAGCACCTCCATCGGCTCAACCACGTTGCCCAGGGACTTGCTCATCTTGCGGCCCTTGTCGTCCTGAATATGGCCCAAGCAGATGACGTTGCGGAAGCAGAGGCTTCCCGGCACCGCGCCGGCGGCGTGCAGCAGCGCCGCCTCCGCGTGCAGCGTATAGAACCAGCCGCGCGTCTGGTCCACCGCCTCGCAGATGAAGTCGGCGGGGAAGCTGCGCCGGAAGGTGTCCTGGTTCTCGAAGGGGTAGTGCCACTGGGCATAGGGCATGGCGCCGGAGTCGAACCAGCCGTCCATCACCTCGGGAAGCCGCCGCATTGAGCCGCCGCAGTCGCACTTCAGCTCGACGCGATCGATGTAGGGGCGATGCATGTCCTCCAGAGCGTCGACGGCAGCGGGGTCGGCGGCGCTGGAGCGCAACTCCTCCCGCGAGCCGATGCAGCGCTGGACGCCGCAGGCGTCGCACTGCCAGATGGGCAGAGGCGTACCCCAGTAGCGCTCGCGGCTGAGGGCCCAGTCCACGTTGTTGTTCAGCCAATCGCCGAAGCGTCCGCGCTTGATGTGGCCCGGATACCAGTTGACCCGCTCGTTCCCCTCAATGAGGCTGTCCTTCACCGCGGTCGTCCGGATGTACCAGGTGGGCTTGGCGTAGTAGAGGAGAGGCGTGCCACAGCGCCAGCAGAAGGGATAGGTGTGACGGATGACGTCTCGCCTGAGCAGCAGCCCGCGCTCTGCCAGCTCGTCCATTATCGGTTCGTCAGCGTCCTTGACGAACTGACCCGGCCAAGGGCAGGCCTCCGGCAACTCGCCCCGCAGGTCTACCGGCTGGAGGAAGAGAAGACCCAGCTCTTTACCGATATCGAAGTCCTCGCCGCCGAAGGCGGGAGCGATGTGAACCACACCGGTGCCGTCGCTCAGCGATACGAACTCCCCCGCGATCACGGTGTACGCCCTCTCCACCGCCTGCCCATTCTCGACCGTAACCAAGCGGCCGTCCTGCCCCGGATCGAACCACATCGCCTGCACGCCCCAGGCCGTCGGGTCGTACAATGACTCGTAGCGCAGGCCGACCAGCGCCTCGCCCAGAAAATCGCCCGCGACTAACTTCTCTCCACCCCCCGGACGTCCAGCCTGTTCTGCGAGTATCGCGATTCTATCTGCTCGCTTGGCATTCTTCATCCGTTCGGCGTCCTCAGCGTGCAGCACCTGGTTTAGACAGTTGCTTGCGACGATTATCCACTCGCCGTTGCGCTCGTATATGAGGTAATTGGCCTCAGGCTTGACAGCGAGCGCCGTGTTTCCGGGGAGGGTCCATGGGGTAGTTGTCCAAGCCAAGATCGACACCGGCACGTCGCGGTTCAGTTGCGCACCGTTGAAGACCCTGCGGACCAACTCTTCCCGGGACTGTGGGGTGAGCTTGAACTTCACGTAGATGGAGGGGTCCGGCGTGTCCTCCCGATACCCCAGCGCCACCTCCCCGTCCGACAACGAGGTGCCGCAGCGGGGGCAGTGGGGCGTGGAGCGATAGTCCAGGTATAGCAGCCCCTTGTCCCAGAGCTGCTTCACGATCCACCACACGCTTTCGATGTAATCGTTGTCGTAGGTGATGTACGGGTGCTCCATATCCAGCCAGAAGCCGATGCGCTCCGTCAGCGCCTCCCACTCCTTCACGTAGCGGAACACGCTCTCTCGGCAGCGGCGGTTGAACTCCTCCACCCCAAACTCCTCGATCTCCAGCTTGCTCTTGAGCCCCAGCTCTCGCTCTACCTCCAGCTCCACCGGCAGGCCGTGCGTGTCCCAGCCCGCCTTGCGGGGCACGCGGTAACCGCGCATCGTCTTGTAGCGGGGAAACAGATCCTTGAACACCCGCGAGAGGACGTGGTGAACGCCGGGCCGGGCGTTGGCCGTGGGCGGCCCCTCGTAGAAGACGTACAGCTTGTCTTCCGGGCGTCCTTCGATGCTCTTACGAAATACGTCGCGCTCCTTCCAGAGCTGGAGGATGCGCTTCTCCATCTCCGGAAAGCTGGCTCTGCTATCGACCGGCTTGAACATGTCCCCTCACTTCATCGCCATAAATCAAGAGGCCCGTCCCCTGAGGGACGAGCCATGGGGCCCGCGGTACCACCCTGGTTCCCCGATGCGCATCGGGGCACTCGTTTCGGAGCACGTTCCCGCCCCTGGCGGCTGTTATGCCCCTGCCTTCGTTAACGGTGACCTCCGTCCGAGCCTACTGACCCCGCGCCCTGCTGGCGACCTGAAGGTCGCCTCTACGATAGGATTGAGGTGTTCGGTCGGCGGCTCGGGAGTGATTTTCGAACGCTGGTTCCGTATCCGCTTGCACCGATCCGGACTCGCTGTCCGGCCCGCGGCGCCCTACTCATCTCCGTCCTCGCCTTAATCTTCGGTTGTGAGGCTTAGTGTAGCGAGAGAGCGTTATCGCGTCAAACGCAGTAGCCTAGGGCGAGCGCTGAACCCTGCCGGAACCGGCCTCCCGCTGGCTCTCGGACTGGCGGATGTTGCTAAAGCAGTCGGAGCAGTACACTGGCCGATCCCCCTTGGGGAGGAAGGGCACCTCCGTCATCTGGTTACATTCGGCGCAGACTGCCGGATGCATCTGCCGCGGCGTCCGTCCGCCGAAGCTGGCGAACGGCCCGTAGTGGACGTAACCGTCGCCGAACGGGGAGCCGGAGCCCCCCGCCTTGCGGGCGCTGCGACAGCTAGGGCAGCGCCCGGGCTCGTTCATGAGGCCGCGGCTGGCGTAGAACGCCTGCTCACCTGCCGTAAACGTGAAACTGGTGCCGCAATCGCGGCAGACTAGCGCCTTGTCTACGTGGGTCACGGGCGATCTCCTATCGGCTAGGCGACAATAGTGGCTGGCTTACCGAAAAGAGGTGACGAGGTGGACGCATTATAGAAGGTAATGTCAAGAAAATCAATGATAAATTATTGCTTTCCTTAATTATTCACGTGAAGAATGTGGTCCCATCCCCTCCAGCCGAAAATTGGCCCACCTATTCCGGCGTTCGCGCCCTGCAGCGGCAGGCTGGACAAACTTAGACCCCGACCCGTATCATGAATCTGCCCACTACTGCCAAGGAGGAGAATTGGCTACTCGATCCGCCGCAAAAGCCCACCGTCAGTCCCTGAAGCACCGCCTGCGCAACCGTATGGTGCGCAGCGCCAGCAGGACAATCGTCAAGAAGGCCGAGGCCGCCATCGCCGCCGGCGACCCTGAGGCCGCCCGCCTGGCCGTCCGCGCCGCGCTAAGCAACCTGGACCGGGCCGACAAGAAAGGCGTGATTCACGCCAACGCCGCCGCGCGACGTAAGTCACGCCTGGTGCTGAAGTACAACGCCGCCGTCGCCGCCGTTCAGGCCTCCCCGGCAGAGGCCGAGAAACCGAAGCGGCGCCAGACGAAGACTGCCAAGCCCAAGGCCAGCAGGGCGAAGAAGGCCAAAAAGTAGTCGCACGCTCCCCGTGCCGCCGTTGGCGAAGCCGATTCATGGTCGCCTCCGCTGAAGTAGACTCCATCCGCGCTGATACCCCTGCCACAGCCTCTCCGTCCTACCTCAATACGGTTGACATGGTCCTTTCGCCCTCGCAACTACCGCGACCGCCAGCCGCGCCCCTTAGAATGTCATGACAGCGCTGTGAAGGCCTGCGTCTTCTACGGCCCCGGCGACGTCCGCGTGGAGTCGGTAACCGAGCCCCAGCCCGGCCCCGGCGAGTTGCTCCTGCGCATGGAAGCGACCGGCCTCTGCCAATCCGATATCCGCGTCTACAAGGGAGAGAAGAAGGCCAAGATCGGCGTCATACCCGGCCACGAGAACGTCGGCGTCATCGCCGAGCTCGGCGAAGGCGTCGAGGGCCTGGCGAAGGGGCAGCGCGTGGCTCTCTGCCCGATCATCGCCTGTGGCCGCTGCTTCTACTGCCTGCGCGGTCTGCGTAACCGCTGCTTGAAGCGCACCACCCTGGGTTACGATGAGAACGGTGGCCTGGCCGAGCTGCTTCTTGTACCCGCCTCCATCGTTTCCCTCGGTCACGTGTTTCCAGTGCCGGAGGGGCTGCCTTCGGACGTAGCCACCCTCACGGAGCCGCTGGCCTGCGTCCTCAATTCGCTGGAGGCGTGCCGCCTGCCGCCGGGAGGATCGCTCCTCCTGCTGGGCGCCGGCCCCATGGGCCTCCTCCACCTGATGCTGGCCCGTGCCCTGGGCGCCGCCACGGTCATCGTCAGTGAGGTGAACCAAGGTCGTCTCCAACAAGCCAAACTGTTCGGCGCCAGCCTCACCCTCGACCCCGCGCGGGACGACATCCAGAGCGCTGTGCTGGAGGCCAGCGACGGTCTGGGAGTGGACGCCGTCGTCGTTACTACGGGCGTGCCGGCGCTGGTGGAGCCCGCCCTGGCCGCGGTGCGGCGTCAGGGGACGGTCAACCTGTTCGGCGGGTTCCCGCCCAACAGCACCGTCGCCCTGGACCCCAACGTCGTCCACTACAGCGAGATCAACATCACCGGCAGCCAGAACGCCACGCCGGATCAGTACCGGCGCGCCCTCCAGCTGCTCACCGTCATCCCCCAGGCGGCGCAGGTAAACACCCACCGTTTCCCGATTGAAGAAGGGACAAAAGCCTACGAATCGCGTCTGGGTATGGACGGACTGAAGTCTTTGGTGATATTCTAGTGCGGGTTTTGCTCTAGCTTAGCAAACGCTAGAAGAAGGAGGTCCGAATGGTCCAAGAGCAGGAACTGCCCAACACCATCAGGGAGGCTATGGAGCGCACGCCCGTCGCCTTCCAGCCCGACAAGGCCGCCGGGGTGACCGCCACGATTCAGTACAAGTTCACCGGCGATGAGCCCGGCAACTGGATCGTCAAGGTCGCCGACGGCAAGTGCACCGTCGAGGAGGGGGAGACGGACGACGCCACCGTCACCATCAACTCCGCGTCCGACATCTGGCTGAAGATCCTCCGCCGCGAGCTGGACGGCGCTACCGCCTTCATGAGCGGCCAGTTCACCTTTACCGGTGACATGGGCGTCCTCATGCAGATGGGGAGCTGGTTCGGCCAGGCCTAAGCCGCAGACCGGCGCTAAGCGCGCGAAAAACAGAATACTGAGAAGCTGGCGCTGTAACTGAGCTAGTTCCCCGTCGGGAGGACGGCCGTCGTTAGGCGGGCGTCGGAGCCGAGGACCACGACGATATCGCCTGTGGACCCGGTGAAGCCGGCGGCGGCGGGATCGGAAATATCGACGATCCTGTCGCCGGGGAGGTTCAGCCACTCCGCCAGCTTCTGCGCTGTGTACTCCTTACCGCTCAGGTCCACTATCAGCGTCCGACTTCGGACGGCGACAGCATCGGTCAGCAGCAGGTCCTGTTCGGAGATGCCCCGCCTTCGTAGAAGGCTGGCGAACTCCTCGTCTAGGCCCTGCTGGCCGGTCCCGTTCTGGAGCTCAACCAGCGCCCCCTCCGCCTGGATCTTCCCGTCCGCGAACACCTGCGCCTTCAGCTCCTCCACCTTGTCCCAATCGGCAAGCAAGACGGCGCCCGAGCAGCCGCTCCCGCAGGGATAAGTGGCGCTGGCCAGAGAGATCATTCGGATGTTGTCGCTGCCCACCTGCTGCGCCAGCTTCGCCAGCCCCGGGACGCGCAGATCGCTGATGTCTGATTGCACAGCGCTCTTGAATTTGCCGTAGAGGTCCAGGGCCTTAGCTGGATCAAAGAGCAGATCCAGGCTGAAGGCCTTGTCAGCCGTTGCCTGGATCACCAACTGTTGCCGCTCTATACGCTTGAAGTCGTTGGAGCCCTTGCGAATGCGGGCGTAGGCCAGAGCCCTCTGCCCATCCATGTGCTCCGGACCCGGAAGGAACTCTACGGCGTAGCCGCCAGACCCTTGGTATTCCGTGTAATCGAAATCGGCCACGTACTCCGGCACGTCTATGTCAACGCCCCCAACCTCGTCCACCAGATCGATAAAGTCCCCGAAGTCCAGGATCACGTAGTTATCGATGGGGATACCGAAATTATGCTCGATGGTGTCCTTGACCAGGCCTGTTCCCCCTCCGTCGTACCCGTCGTAGACGAATTCGCCCGTCTCCCAAACAACGTTAATACGATCCATATAGTAGCCGCCTGAGCCGTTCGGTATCTCCACCAGCAGATCGCGGGGAATTGAGAACACGCCGGCCGTCTTGCTGAACGGATCGATGGTGAGGACGAACACGGAGTCCGTGCGGGCCGCCGTGTGCTCCGGTACGCCCAGCCGGCGGTCCAGACCGAGGAATACGATGTTGATCCGTTGGTTGATATCGGCCACCTCAGGGTTCTCGCCGCTGTCCACCCCGGGGAGGTCAATCCCAATCTTGAACTCGTTGCCGGGGAGAAAGATATCGTCGGCGATGGTCACTACGATGAGGAGGACGTAGAAGGCGGCGACGGCGAAGACGGCGATGCCGAAGATAAGGAAGGGGTTGAAGCGCCGGCCTTTACGCGCCTCAGACTCTTCCCCGCCCGGACGCGGCGGCCGCTCAAAGGACTGGCGATCCCGGCTCACTGCGCAGTTACTCCCCTCACTGCCACTCTAGGAGGCTTCATATTTCTGCGGTCAATACCTGCCGGCGGTCAGCCGGCGCTCACAGGCGCTTTCCGCGCCATCGGCGTCGTCAGCGTCTCCACCCCAATCAGGCGGCCCGACCTCAGATACAGGCGTGGAACCCGGGCCGA
Organism: Chloroflexota bacterium; assembly: GCA_022561095.1. Lineage (GTDB taxonomy): Bacteria > Chloroflexota > Dehalococcoidia > SM23-28-2 > RBG-16-64-32 > JADFNQ01. The sequence continues at coordinate 13,158 of JADFRV010000026.1, forward strand.
GATCCCACAGAGAATCTCATAGCTGATGGTGCCGCACAGGTCTCCCAGTTCATCGGCCGTTATGACCGCCTCCCCCTGGTGACCGATGAGCACCACCTCATCCCCCTCGGCGACGTCCGGCACATCTGTCACGTCCGCCATACACATATCCATACATACGCGGCCGACGATGGGCACACGCCTTCCTCGCACCAGCACCGAGCCGCGGTTCGATAGCACCCTCGGTAGGCCATCGCCGTAACCGCACATCACCAACGCGATGACGCTGGGCCGGTTGGCCCGCCAGGTGCGCCCGTAGCTCACGCTATCGTCCGCGGCGATGGGGGTGAGACGGGCGATGCGGCTCTTCAGGCTCAGCACCGGCCTCAGGTTGAGTGACCGGCTCACGTACTGCGAAGGGTACAGGCCGTACATACCTACCCCCGGCCTCACCAGGTCCAAACCCATCTCCGGCCTGTCCAACAGGGTAGCCGTGTTGGACACGTGCCGCTTGGGGATCCAGGGCAGCTTATCAACGACCGTCCGAAAGATAGTGTACTGCTCAAGAGTAAACCGCTTATCGCCTTCATCGGCGCTGGCGAAGTGCGTGAATACGCCCTCAACCTCTAGCGCGGTCATCTCTCTCAGCGCCTCCGCCAGAGGGACGATCTCCTGCGGCTTGAGCCCGTACCGGTTCAGCCCCGTATCCACCTTCAGGTGAACGGTTTGCCGCACGCCCGCCGCCTCCGCCTCACGGGCCAGCGCCTGCCCCATCTCCAGAGAGTTGACCGTGGGCGTCAGCTCCATCTCGACGATGCGGCCGGCATCGCTGATAAGCGAGTGCCCCATGATCAGGATCGGCGCCGTGATGCCGCCCCGGCGTAGCTGCTCTCCCTCATCCACGCTGATAACCGCCAGCCGGTCCGCGCCTGCCTCCAGGACGGGCCCGGCCACGCCGAGAGCGCCGTGGCCGTAGGCGTTCGCCTTCACCACCGCCGCCATCGCCGCCGGGCCGGCCTGGCCCTTCAGGGACGCCACGTTATAAGCGAGGGCGTCCAGATCTATCTCTACCCAGAGAGGACGCCCCCACAAGCCGTTGGTCTGCGGGCTGTCAAGAGCCATGCATTCTCCAATTTTCTACAACGCTGGCCTTCGCTAAAAGTTTCTCGGCGCTCAATCTAAGGGACAAGCGCCCAGTCCTTCGGCAGCCGGTAGCTGAAAACCGTCTCCGTGTAGCCGCTGCCATCGAAGATGTGGGCGTGGCCGCTGCGACGGATCTCGCGGTATGAGTTCATAAGCTGGACGATGCGCCTGGCTCTGAGGTTGAAGATGATGGCGCCCGCCTTCACCGGCCGCAGACTGGCCTCCCGCGTCACGCCGTCCACAACACGGAACACAGGCTGCTCGTGGGGCGGAGTACGTCGAAGCGTCTCATGGATAGCGCCGTAACGGCCGGGCACGTTCAGCTCATCGAACACGGCAAGGCCAGCGTTCACATACTCACGCAGGCTCCTGTAGTACGGCTCGCTCAGCGCCAGCAGCTCCTCATAGTCGGTCGGGCCAGCCGCGCAGGCCGCCACCAGCGCTGGAAGAGCGTCGCCGTGAGCGACGAAGCTCACCACGCCCTGACGGTCGACTATCGTGCATCGGATGAAGTTCATGGGCGCGCAGGAAGGGGGACCAAGATTGCCGCACGGAACGCAGCTAGCGTAACATCGGATTCGGAGGGCTGTCAACGGATTACGGAACGCACCCCACAGGCGATGAAACCGACTGCAAACGCCTGTCGGCGCGCCTTCTCTTACCGATAATCGCCCTCCTGCTAGCCGCCGCCTGCCTCGGTGGTGGCCAGCCGCCCACCGCCACGCCGGGGCCCACCTCCTCTCCGCTACCGCTCGACGTTCCCATCGACCTGGACCTCGCCGATAAGCTGCTCCACGATGGCGACGTGGAGCAGGCGCTCGCCATCTACAACGCAGTCGCCAATTCAGGCGCGGGCGCGGAATGGCGGCGCGCCGTCCAGGGCGCGGCTCACATCCACTATGACCGAGGCGAGTTTGAGGCCGCGGCCGCGGCGATGATCGCCTTCCTGGACTCGGACCCGCCAGCGCAGGAGCGGGGGCCGGCGCTGCTCCTCCTCGGCGCCGCCCAGCAGCAGGCGGGACAGGCCGGCGAAGCCCGTGAGTCGCTTGAAGAGTACATCGAGAGCGACGGCGTCGCTACCGCCCACGCCCGCCTCAAGCTGGCGTCGGTGCTGTCGGCGGACGGCGACGACTCCGCTGCGATCGAGGAGCTGGACCTGGCGCTCACGGAGGAGCTACCGCCGCCGCAGGAGACCGAGGCGCTGTTCGCCCTCGCCCGCAACCAGGAGACGGCACAACGCATGGATGAAGCTCTCGCCACCAGGGAGCGCCTCAGCTCAGAGGCTGCTACGCCCTTCGAGCGAGGGGAAGCGTTGTGGGAGTTGCTCGCGTTAGCCAGCCATATCAACGAAGGTCAGCGCGCCCAGGAGGCGCTCGTGACGCTCGCCCGTGACTATCCCTGGCACCCCCGTGCGCTGGAGTCCCTGGGCCTGCCTCAGTATGCGCCCGCGCCCACCTTGAGCAGCGCCGACCGGGGCGTAGTCCTGTTCAGCCACAGATCCAACGAGCAGGCCCAGGAGACGTTCCGGCTTTCTCTGGAGGAGGACGCGAGCGCCGCCGGCCAGGCGCGGGCCCACTACTACCTCGCGCTGCTGGCCGAACGAGCCGATCTGCCCGACGATGCCCTGACAGAGTACGACGCGGCCCTAGCAGCCCTGGAGGGCCTGGAGGGAGACCGCCTGTTCGGGGAGGCGGCGTGGGAGCGGGCCCTGCTCCTGGAGTCGCTGGGCCGCAGCGAGGAGGCTGTGGCCGCCTACGCCGGCCTGGCCGCCTCATCACCCGCGTCCGAGCGAGCGCCGGAAGCGCTATTCCGGGCGGGATTTCTGCGGCTTCGCGCGGGGCTCGCGGAGGACGCCATCACCCACTGGACTGCCTACCTGCAAACGGCCGACGGCGAGGAGACCGCCCGCGCCCGCTTCTGGCTGGCCCAGGCCGCTCTCGCCATCGGTGACACCCAATCGGCGAACCTCCACCTGACCGAGGCCTCACAGATCGCGCCCTGGAGCTACTTCGGCCTGCGAGCGGTGGCCATTTTGGAGGCCGAACCGCCGCTCCCATTAGACGAACCCGTGCCCGAGACGCCGGCGACGGACTGGACCGCGGTTCAAACCTGGCTCGCCTCCTGGGCCGGGCCGGAGGACACGGCGGCGATCCCGAAGCTGACCGACGACTCCCCCTGGCGCCGCGGGCTGGAGCTGCTCCTCGCCGGCCTTCAAGACGAGGCCGACGACCAGTTCGCCGCCCTAACTAACGACCTCGCCGGCCAGCCTTGGCCGCTGTACCGGCTCGCCCGCGCCCTCGACGACCAGGGCCAGGTCTCCGCCGCCGCCCGCGCCGCCGCCCGTCTCATCGGAGACCGCGTCGACGCGCCGCCCGGTATCCTTCGGCTCGCCTACCCCAGCGACTACCTGGACCTGGCGACAGCGGAGGCCGAGGCCAACGGCTTCCCGCCTCTGCTCCTCCTGGCCTTGATCCGCCAGGAGAGCTTCTTTCAGCCGGACGCCGAATCGTTCGCCGGCGCCCTGGGCCTTACCCAAGTCATCCCCACCACCGCGGACGAGATCGCCGGCCAGCTAAACGAACCCGACTTTGCCTATTCCGACCTGCTCCGCCCTACCGTCAGCCTCCGCTTCGGCGCCCACTACCTGGGCTCCCAACTGGAGCTGTTCGCCGGCGACATCCCGGCGGCGCTGGCCGCCTACAACGGCGGCCCCGGCAACTCACTGCGCTGGCAGGAAGCCGCCGCGGGCGACCCCGACCTGCTCCTGGAGACGATAGACCTCAGCGAGACCAGGGCCTACGTTCAGCTGGTGCTGGAGCACTACGCCCGCTACCGCCTCGCCTACGGCCTGGCCGAAGGGCCAACGCTGCCGCTACCGTGACTGCCGATCAGTTTGACCGCCAACCTGGGGGCTCGTATAATTACGCCGTGCCCCGTCCAAGGCGGGGCGCCGTTTTGTTGGCCTCCTATTGGCCATTGGAGGAGCCTTGTGCCCAAGCGTACCTACCAGCCCAAGAAGCGACGCCGCCAGCGCCGACACGGCTTTATGGGCAGGAATAGAACCCGCAACGGACGGGCGATACTCAAGCGCCGATTCCTCAAGGGGCGGCGGCGGCTCGCCGTTTGAACGGGCGGACCGCCGGGCCAACGCGGTCGTGCGCAAACAGCTCCGGCTACGGAGGCGCAAGGAATTCGACACCGTATTCAAGAGAGGTCAGCTCCTGACCAGCCGCCTGCTAGTGTTAAGAAGCGTGCCTAATCAGCTCCAGCACAACCGCTACGGATTCGTCACCAGCAAACGCCTGGGCAATGCGGTGGTGCGTAACCGCGTCCGTCGTCGCCTGCGAGAGGGCATTCGCAGACTGACCACCCGCCCCGGCTGGGACATCGTCATCTCCGCCCGCGCCCCCGCCGCCCAGGCCGACTTCCACCAATTGAAAGCAGCGGTAGCTAACCTGTTCGCCCGCGCCGGCATCCTCTCTGACGACCCCAACGCCTCGGGGAAGGAGAAGCACCCTTGAAGCGACCGGCTCTGGCCCTCATCCGCTGGTACCAAAGATCGGTCTCGCCCACACGCCCGCCGGCCTGTCGCTTCCAGCCCACCTGCTCCCACTACGGCTACGAGGCCATAGAGAGGTATGGACTGCTCAGAGGCGGCTTCCTCACCCTGTGGCGCATCCTGCGCTGCCACCCGTTCAACCCCGGCGGCTACGACCCCGTGCCCGGAGGCGAAGCGGATAGGAAAACTATCGCTCACTAGGCCGCTTCGTTGTGGCCGCTGCCAAGGAGGATAAGTATCCGGCGCATAACACGCACCCACCCGCCCCTAGGCCTGGCGCTTCTCGTCCTCGCCATGCTCGCCGCCGCTGCCTGCGTTGGCTTCAACAACCCCGAAGGCTGGGCCGGCCCCACAGTCGCCGCCGACGACCGGCTCGTGGTCAGCACTGATAAGGGCGAGCTGTCCGCCTTAGACCTGGTCCCGGAGTCGGGCCCGCAATGCGACAACTCAACCGACGATGACGAGGACGGCTGGGTGAACGAAGGCTGCCCCAGAGCCGGAACCAAGGCCGAGCGCGGAAGAGAATGCGCCAACAGCACCAGCGACGATGCCGTAGACGATATCCCTGACGACGATAAGATCAACGACGGCTGCCCGGCTGCCGTCCCGCTCTGGACGTTCCCCACCGGGCAGGAAGAACCTGAGATAGACCTGGAAGCGATCTACACGACCCCCCCGGTCATCGGTGATACCGTCTACCTCGCCGGCTACAGCGGCGACGTCTACGCGCTCAGCCTGGACGACGGCAGCGAGAAGTGGCGCTTCGACACGGACGACAACATCATCGCCGGGCTCGCCATCACCGAGACGACCGTCTACGTCGGCACCGACGAAGGCCTTCTCTACGCGCTAGACCTGGAGACCGGGCTGGAGGAGGACAACCCCAACAACCCCTTCGACGCAGGGAGCGGCATCTGGGGGACGCCACTGCTAGACGAAAGCGTCATCTACGTGGCCTCCGTCAACGGCAAGCTCTACGCCCTGGACGCCGAGACGCTTGACCC
>JADFRV010000166.1 GCA_022561095.1 Chloroflexota bacterium
CAGCGCGCCCAGCTCCGCGACAGCGTTCTCGACCCCTACTTCGCCGTGCCCCACGGCGATATGATGGTCTCCGGCTGCTTCGGCCTCCTCTGGGCCTTCGCCGAAAAACACCCAAACCACGCGGAGGAGATACTTGCGCCGCTCGGCGTCAGCGCCGCGCTGGTGGCGTAGCGGAGCCGTCCAGTTGACAGCCGCCACATTCTTCGGGCAGTATCGCCCTAGACCCGCAAGCTAGGAGGAGGACGCGCGATGGCCAGCCAGCAGCTTCAGACGATCATCCAGGCGATCAGGTCCCGCCCGGACCTGCGCGGTGCGCCCATCGAGCAGCGCCGCGCCGCTTTCGAGGCCGTCACCACGTTCTTCCCCGTCCCGCAGGACGTCAAGGCCGAGCCCGTTGACGCCGGCGGCATCCCCGCCGAGTGGATCGCCGCCCCAGCCGCCGACGCCGGCCGCGTCATCTACTACCTCCACGGCGGCGGCTACGCCATTGGCTCCATCAACACCCACCGCCAGATGATCTCCCACCTGTCGCGGGCGGCGGGAGCGCGGGCCCTCGCCATCGACTATCGGCTGTCGCCGGAGCACCCGTTCCCCGCCGCCGTCGAAGACGCCACGACGGCCTACCGCTGGCTGCTCTCCACCGGTGTGGACCCGGCCCGGATCGTGATCGCTGGCGATTCCGCCGGCGGCGGCCTCACCGTCGCCACCCTCGTCTCCCTGCGCGACGCCGGCGACCCGCTGCCCGCGGCGGCTGTCTGCCTCTCGCCCTGGGTCGACATGGAGGCCACCGGCGATTCGATGACCACGAAGGCCGAGGCCGACCCCATGATCAGCCATGACGACGTCCTGGAAGGCGCACGGGCCTACCTCAACGGCGCAAACCCGCGCACGCCTCTCGCCTCCCCCATCCACGCGGACCTCTCCGGGTTGCCCCCGTTGCTCATCCACGTCGGCACCGCCGAGGTGCTCCTCGATGACTCCACCCGCCTAGCCGAGAAGGCGAAAGCGGCAGGCGTCGACGTCACCCTGGAGCCCTGGGACGACATGATCCACGTCTTCCAGTTTTTCGCCTCCAGGCTGCCCGAGGCCCAGCAGGCGATCGACCGCATCGGCCAGTTCATGCGGGAGCGCACCGGCGCCCCCGCCATCGCGAAGACCTCAGCCCGATAAGAACGCCCGAGCGCATTGAATATTAGCGGAGCGTTGGTGGGTTTGACCACTCCCCCTACCCGAATTCCCTGCTGATCTCCCACATCTTTTCATTATCCTAGCCTTGAGCCGTTCGGCACGGGTTTCTCGGGCACGGCCAGCACAGGCGTAAGGCCGTCGGCATAGCCGATATCGAACAGCATACCCTCGGACACCTCGCCCATCATCGTCTTCGGCATCAGATTCACGACGAATAGCGCCTTTGTCCCCTCGACCTCCTTAGGGTTCTCGCGCTCCTGCTTCATCCCAACCAGAATGCTCCTCTTATGATCCCCGAAGTCAACTGTCAGCTTCACCAGCTTGTCCGACGCCTCGACATCCTCCACAAGCTCGATGGTACCGACCCGGATATCGATCTGCTCAAGCACCTCAAACGGGATGGTCGGCTTGATGGGTGCGATTTGCATCCTCTCCACTTGCGACCTCCTGTGTTCTGATGCCGGCGGATTGTCCGCCAGCACACCCCCGCAGGAGCGCGGACGGCCGCCAGGTAAGAGGAGCTTCGCTCATCTAAACAAACTCCCCCGCAGCTCCTTCGCGAACCGCTCCATCGCCGCCAGCGCCCCGTCGATCCCCGCCATGATCGGCGGCTCGAACACCACGTGCGCCACCCCCATCTTCTGGTACCGTCGCAGCATCTCGCTTATCTGCTCCACCGTGCCGATAAACGGCTCCACATTCTCGTTCGGCGCCTCCGTGATCGATAGCGGCCCCCGCACCGATAGCGCCAGCGCCTCCGCGTCCCGCCCCGCCTCCCGCGCCAGCGACTGCACTTTTCGCCAGCCCGCCGCCAGCTCCTCCGGCCCCAGCCGGTAGGCGTGCCAGCCGTCGCCCAGACGGGCGGCCCGTCGCAGCGAAGGCGGCTCGTGTCCGCCCACCCACACCGGCGGCGCCTGCGCCGGCCTCGGCTCGCAGCGGACGCCCTTCACCCGATAGAACTTCCCCTCGAACTCCGGGGCCTCCTGCGTCCACAGCGCCCGCAGCACCTCGATGTGCTCGTCCGTGCGGCGGCCACGCTCGTCCCAGGGCATCCCCAGCGCCTCCGCCTCCTCCCGCAACCAGCCCGCGCCCACCCCCACGATCAGCCGGTCACCGGAGAGCACCGCCAGGTTGCCCAGCGCCTTGGCGTTCACCACCGGGTTGCGATACGGCAGCACCAGGATGCTCGTCCCCAGCCGAACCCGGCTCGTCACCCCCGCCACGAAAGTCAGAGTCGTTACCGGCTCCAGCCAGGGCACAGCGGCCGGCAGGGGAAAATCGCCGCTTTCCGCGTACGGGTAGCGCGATTCCGCCCCCAGGGGGAAGACGATGTGATCGCTAACCCATACCGAATCGTATCCCATCTCCTCGATCGCCACGGCGAACCGCCGCAGCGTGTCACCGTCGTGCCAGGGGCCGATGTGGGGCAGGTGTACGCCGAACTCCATACCGAGTCCTCCTTCAGCTCAGATACCGCTCGAACCAGCCCAGGCACTTGGCCCAGGCCTCCTCGGCCCTCTCCTTCCGATAGCTCGGCCGCCCTTCGTTCATAAAGGCGTGACCGGCGCCGGAAAAGGAACGGAACTCGTGCGTTCTGCCCAGGCGCGTGAGTTCGGCGTCGATCTTTGCCACGTCCGCCGGACTGGGGTTCGTATCGTCCTCCCCGAACAGCCCCAGCAGCGGGCAGCGGATGCGATCCGTCCCGTCGAAGGGCGCCGGGCCCTCGCCCCAGGGCACCATTATGTTGCCCCCGTAGAACACCACCGCCGCCCCCAGCGCCGGGATATGCGTGGCCATGAGGTAAGCTACCCGACCTCCCATGCAGAACCCTGCGATCCCAGTGCGCTCCGCAGCCACGTTCGCCAGCCCCTTCAGATGCTCGAAGGCGGCGTTCACGTCCGTCACGACATTCGCGTCCCGCAGCCGCCCCATCCGCACCAGAGGATTGTCCTCTGGATTCGGGTCGCGATGGTACAGCTCGGGCGCGATCGCCACGTACCCCGCCGCGGCAATACGGTCGCTCATCGTCTGGATGAACTCATCGACACCACCGGCGTGCTGCGCCACGATCACCCCTGGAAAGGGGCCGGGCCCCTCCGGCGAACTCACGTAACACCGCATAGTGTCGCCGTCAACGGCTACCGTGTCCCACTGTCCCGGCAACGTCTCCTCCTTCTTCTGCTGGCCAGCCGCTTCCCTTGCCGGCCGTTTGTTGTTAACTTTGCGGCCGAAGCACCACCACCGGGATCTCCCGGTTCGCCGTCTCTTGGTAGCCCTCGTACCCGGAGTACATCTCAACCGCCAGCCGCCACAGCCGCTCCCTCTCCTCACCTCCCGCCTTCTCCCCATTCACCCGCCTCCTCTCGCTCCGAACCTGCACCTCCGCCTCCGCGGTCGCTTCCAGATTCAGCCACCAATCGGGGTGCCACGGGTTGCCCCCGTTCGACGCGATGAGGACGACGTTCTCGCCGTCCTCAACATACACCAGCGGCGTCGTCCGTCGCCGCCCGCTCCTGCGCCCGGTCGTCGTCAGCAGAAGGATCGGCCTCCCGGCGAACGATCCGCCGATCACGCCTCCCGTCAACCGGTACCAGAACACGTTCGTGGCCGACATCAGCTTCATAACAGTCGGGTTCGCGGGCATAGCAGACCTCCATACTGCCGACCGGCTGGTCGGACGCTCGCAATACTGGCGGAGGGGGTGGGATTCGAACCCACGGTACCGCGTAAGCGGCACAGCGGTTTTCAAGACCGCCCCGTTCGTCCACTCCGGCACCCCTCCGCAGAGAGGCTATCAAGACTTGGGTGAGCTGTCCAACGGGCGGGCAGCGGGAGGATAGCCGTGACGCCCGGCTCCCCTGGAACCATTAAGCAAGCGGACCCGCGTTTCCTAGAGCTCGGGACGATGCCAGATGACTAAGCTGGCGGAGAAGGTGCGCACACCGATGACCAAGGCGCCCCGCGACGCCTTAATCGCGAAGTGATACGCACCTCCTCCATGAGTGTCAAGCCGCAGAGGCCATGAGGAGCCGGCCTTGCTCAACCAGATTGCCCAAGACGTCTCCCAACGTGTAACCCCTGACAGCCGGATGCAGGAAGGCGGAGTCCAGATTCACAGTGTACCGGGCCTGACATCCATTCCCGCGGACAAAAAGCACACCGGCGAGCCTCAGGTCAACCATCGTGTGCGATACAACATCCCGCGTCAGGGCCATCGCCTCCGCGACCTCCTCGATAGTGCAGCCAGGATTGGCGGCAATGCGGAACAGCACGCTGTCGTGACTCGAAAAGAGGAACCACTGAGTGACTGGGGCGGTCATAGTAGCTCTACCATTCTAGTAATTATATAGGCGCAATAACATACTACTATTGTTTCTCTAGCTTGAAAAGGGGGTAATCGAAAAAATTTGCTTCGAATATTGACCTGACGCCATTCACCTCATCTATATCAAGTATCACCAGGGCTCTCGCTAAACCCCGACGGCGCCCCAGCAGGGCAGCGCCGGCCCGATTCGGCCGCCCCTAGACACACCGGCGCCTCACCGCTAGACTGACGACCCGTGAAGGTCCACGAACACCAGGCCAAGGAGCTCCTCGCCCGCTACGGCGTCCCCGTCCCCCGCGGCCGCGTCGCCGCCTCTGCCGACGAGGCCGCGGCCATCGCCGCCGACCTCGCCGTTCCCGTCGCCGTCAAGGCCCAGATCCACGCCGGCGGCCGCGGCAAGGGCGGTGGCATCAAGCTCGCCGATTCGCCGGACGAAGCCCGCAAGGCCGCCGCTGACATCATCGGCATGCAGCTCGT
>JADFRV010000167.1 GCA_022561095.1 Chloroflexota bacterium
GACCGGCCCTCGCCACGGGGAGCGGCGCGGGCGGTGCCGGTACGGGGTAGCGGCCGGGCTCCGGCCCTGCCCCGGCTGCCCTTAGCCTTGCTAGGAGGGTGGCGTCTCAGAGCGCGGCTCATCGCGCCTCCCTGTGCTGGCGGTGGTTGCGGCAACGGGGACAGAACTTTCGCAGCTCCATGCGGTCGGGGTCGTTGCGGCGGTTCTTTGTCGTCGCATAGTTACGGTTCCTGCACTCCGTGCAGGCCAACTCCACCACTACTCGGTCATCCTTCCTGGCCATGTGTCAGTTTGCTTTACTCTTTCGCCTTGGTGATAACGCCGGCGCCCACCGTGCGGCCGCCCTCGCGAATGGCGAAGCGAACGCCGTCCTCCAGGGCCACCGGTTGGATGAGCTCGACGGATATCTTGACGTTGTCCCCGGGCATTACCATCTCCACGCCCTCAGGGAGGGTAACGTCGCCGGTGACGTCTGTGGTGCGAATGTAGAATTGGGGGCGGTAGCCGTTGAAGAAGGGGGTGTGGCGGCCGCCTTCCTCCTTGGCCAGCACGTAGATCTCGCCGCCGAACTTGGTGATGGGCTTGATGGAGCCGGGCTTGGCCAGCACCTGCCCGCGCTCTACATCCTCACGCTCCATACCACGCAGGAGACAGCCCACGTTATCACCGGGCTCTCCAGAGTCGAGAGTCTTGCGGAACATCTCCACCCCGGTGCAGACGGTCTTGCGAGTGTCGGTGAAGCCGACGATCTCGACCTCCTCGCCGGGCTTGATGACGCCGCGCTCGATGCGGCCGGTGACGACGGTGCCGCGACCCTTGATCCCGAAAACGTCCTCGATCGGCATGAGGAAGGGCTTGTCCTTGGCGCGGGTGGGCTCAGGGATGTAGTCGTCTATCGCCTTCAGCAGTTCGTGGATGGACTTGTACTCCTCCGCGTCGGGATCCTCGCTCTCGCTCTCCAGAGCTTTGAGGGCGCTACCGCGGATGATGGGGATGTCGTCTCCGGGGAATTCGTACTTGTTGAGGAGATCGCGGATCTCGAGTTCGATGAGGTCGATGAGCTCCGGGTCTTCCATCATGTCGACCTTGTTCAGGTATACGACCATGGCGGGGACCTCCACCTGTTTGGCCAGGAGGACGTGCTCGCGGGTCTGGGGCATCGGTCCGTCGTTGGCGGCGACGACGAGGATGGCGCCGTCCATCTGGGCGGCGCCGGTGATCATGTTCTTGATGTAGTCGGCATGGCCTGGACAGTCGATGTGGGCGTAGTGGCGCTTTTCGGTCTCATACTCGACGTGGGCGATGGCGATGGTGATGCCGCGCTCGCGCTCTTCGGGCGCCTTATCGATGCTGAAAAAGTCGCGGTACTCGGCCATTTTCTTGAGGGCTAAGACCTTGGTTATGGCGGCGGTCAGCGTCGTCTTGCCGTGGTCGATGTGACCGATGGTGCCCACGTTAATGTGCGGCTTGGTGCGCACGAACTTCTCTTTTGCCATGCTGGGAATTCCTCCTATGTTATGGCTCTTGGGTTAGGGGTCAAGCCGTTTCTGACCTACTCTGATATTACTCTGGCTTCGTCCAAAGTTCCATACGTGGAGCCCACGACCGGATTCGAACCGGTGACCCCGTTCTTACCAAGAACGTGCTCTTCCAGCTGAGCTACGTGGGCCAGTCTGCAACGGTGGCGGGAACCTTGCCGTACCCCCGTCCTGTTACCTCCTTGGACTTGCCGTTCGTCTCTGGTGGCGGGGGCAGGATTCGAACCTGCGTAGCCCGTCAGGGCGCCGAGTTTACAGCCCGGTGGTTTTAACCACTCACCCACCCCGCCGCTGTTTCCGTTTCGATGTGGAGGTTGGGAACCGGCTTCAGTGTCCACAGGGACCACTCCGGCCTCCTATGGTTACTACCTACCTGTTGCTCCTGGAGCCGAAGGAGGGAATCGAACCCCCAACCTAGCGATTACAAATCGCTTGCGCTACCATTGCGCCACTTCGGCCTGCCCCTTTCGGGTGCCTAAAATTAAGGCTCGCCCACAAGGAGCGACCCACCCGTAGTATAGGGGCCGCTTTCCGCAAAAGTCAAGGAAACGGCGCCAATCTGAACCCCGTTTAGCTCTTCAGCCGCCAACGGGTTCCCTGGGCGGAATCCTCCAGGATCACGCCCATCTCGGCGAGGCGTGCCCGCAGCTTGTCCGAAAGCTCGTACTGCTTGGCGTCGCGCAGGTCGTCGCGCAGCTCCATTAGCAGCTCGATGAACGGCTCGGCGGCGGCGTCGCCGGCGGCCTGGGGCCCGGCCAGAGTGAGGCCGAGCACGCCGGCCAGCTCCCGTAGGGCGGCCTGCGCCTCCTCGGTCTTACGGCCGTCGTCGCGGGCGCGGTTGATCTCGCGTGCCAGGTCGAAGAGTGCTCCCAGGGCGCCGGCGGTGTTCAGGTCGTCGTCCATGGCGTCCAGGAAGCGTTGCTTGAGGGGGGCCGGGTCGGCGGCGGGGTCCGCGTCTCCGCCGGGTGTGGCAACGGCTGTGCGCAGCCGCTCCGCCGCACGCTTGCTGGCCTCCAGGTTCTCCTCCGCGAAGGTGATAGGGCTGCGGTAGTGGGAGTTGAGGACGAAGATGCGAACGCCGTCGCCGCCGTAGCGGTGAACGACCTCCTGGATGGGCACCAGGTTCCCCAGGTGGCGGGTCATCTTCTCTTCGCTCTCCGCCAGGCGCATGAGGCCGTTGTGCAGCCAGAAGCGGACGAACGGCTTGCGGTCATCGCTGTAGCTTTCGCTCTGGGCGATTTCGTTTTCGTGATGGGGGAAGATGAGGTCCTGGCCGCCGCCGTGGATATCCAGGGGGTGGCCGAGGTACTTGAGGGACATAGCGGAGCACTCGATGTGCCAGCCGGGGCGGCCCTTGCCCCAGGGGCTGTCCCAGGCGGGCTCGCCGGGCTTGGATGCCTTCCAGAGTACGAAGTCGCCTGGGTGCTCCTTGTTCTCGCCGGGCTGGATGCGGGCGCCTGCCAGCATCGAATCGAGGTCGCGGGCGGAGAGCTTGCCGTAGTCCGCCCTGCTGTTCACGCGGAAGTAGACATCGCCGCCCGCCTCGTAGGCGTGGCCGTTATCGATGAGGCGCTGGACCATCTCGATTATGGCGGGGAGCTCGTGGGTGGCGCGGGGGTAGATGTGCGCCTTGAGGACGTTCAGCGGCGCCATATCTTCGAAGAACTGATCGATGTGTCGTTCGGCCAGCTCATCGATCGAGATGCCTTCAGCACGGGCGCGGTTGATGATGTTGTCCTCGATATCGGTGAAGTTCTGGACGTGCTTCACTTTATAGCCGCAGTACTCAAGGTAGCGGCGGAGCACATCGAAGACGATGTAGCTCATGGCGTGGCCGACGTGGGCGGGGGCGTAGACGTTAGGGCCGCAGACGTACATCTTCACCTCGTCGCCTGAGGGAGAGAACTCCTCCACTCGGCGGCTCAGGGTGTTGTACAGTTTCACCGGTCTCTACTCGTCCTCCACCGGCGCAGGGGCGGTCTGCTCGCGGCTCTCCAGCTCGACGATGCGCTGCTCGAGCTCCGCGACCAGATTCTCCAGCCTCTGGATCACGTCCCACTCAGGGTCAGGCAGCTTGAGGATGGTCTCGTTGCCGGGGTCGGCGTAGGCCACGATGTGGCCGGGGACGCCGATAACGGTGGCGTTGGGAGGTACGTTGGTCACCACGACCGAGCCAGCGCCGATCTTAGCGCCATCGCCGATGTTGACGGCGCCGATGATCTTGGCGCCGGCGCCGACGACGACGCCTTCGCCCAGGGTGGGATGGCGCTTGGCCCGCTTGGTGCTGGTGCCGCCCAGGGTGACGCCCTGGTAGAGGTGACAGTTGTCGCCGATGACGGTGGTCTCCCCGATGACGACGCCCATACCGTGATCGATGAAGAACTTCTCGCCGATCTGGGCGCAGGGGTGGATCTCGATGCCGGTCAGGGCGCGGCCCAGGTGTGAGATGAGGCGTGCCGGCAGGCGCAACCCGGCCGAGTGGAGGGTGTGGGCGAGGCGGTGAAGCTGTCTGGCGTGAAAGCCGGGATAGGCGAAGATGACCTCCAGAGTGGAGGTGGCGGCAGGATCGCGCTCCTTGGCCGCCTGTATGTCATTTCTAATGCTTTGTAAGAGCCCCATTGGCCGTCCGTCCTTTTCTGGAGTGTATGCAGGTGTCCGCTGCTGCCGGCCTCGACTGTGATGTCGAGGCCTCATTACAGGCGCAGCGCAGGGCGGCGCTGGGACGGAGCGGTTGTCTGTGTCGTTGCTTGTTCATTGTTTCGCTTCTCCCAGGAGGGCTACGGCGATGGCGGCGATGCCTTCGCCGCGGCCTATGGCGCCGATCCCCTCGTTCGTGGTGGCCTTGACGTTGACCCGGCCCGCGTCCAGCGCCAGCGCTTCGCCGATCACCTGTCGCATCTGCGACAGGTGCGGGCCAAGCTTGGGCCGCTCGGCGATGACCGTGGCGTCCACGCTCTCCGGACGGTATCCGGCGTCCTCCACCGCGGCCCTAACCTCAGCCAGGAGCCGGCGGCTATCGGCGCCCGCCCAGGCCGGGTCGTCCGGCGGATAGCGCTGGCCGATGTCACCCAGACCGGCGGCGCCGAGAAGGGCGTCGATCACGGCGTGGAGGAGGACATCGGCATCGCTGTGGCCGCCGAGGCCGGTCTCCCCGGGCAGCGTCACGCCCCCCAGGACGAGCGGTCGCCCCTCCTGGAAGCGGTGTATATCATAGCCGATGCCGATGCGCATGTCGATCTGCGATAGGTTAGGGGTGATAGCTCATGGGCTTGCCGCGCCCTCCAACAGCGCTTCCGCCGTGCGCAGGTCTTCCAGGTTGGTCACCTTAATGTTCAAGGGTGAGCCCCAGTATAGCTTGACCGGCAGCCCCAACGCCTCCAGCATGGCGGCATCGTCCGTCACATCG
>JADFRV010000027.1 GCA_022561095.1 Chloroflexota bacterium
GAGCCAGGGCCGGGGCATCGTTAATCCCGTCACCCACCATCCCCACCAGCTTTCCTTCCTTCTGAAGCTTCTTCACCTCGTTGGCCTTCTCCTCCGGCAGCACCTCCGCCAGGACTCGCTCGATGCCGACCTGCCTCGCCATCGCCTCGGCGGTGCGCCGGTTGTCACCGGTGAGCATCGCCACCTCCACGCCCATCTGTTTGAGTTCGGCCACGGCCGCCGCCGAAGTGTCCTTGATGGTGTCCGCGACCGCCACTATGCCCGCAGCCCGACCGTCCACGGCCACGTACATCGGCGTCTTCCCATCGTCGGCCAGGGCTGCGCTCCGCTCGCTCAGCCCATCCATGGATATCCCGCGATCCGCCATGAGCTTGCGGTTGCCTGCGAGGACGGTGTGGCTATCGACGCTCACCTCGATGCCGTGGCCGGGGATGGCGTTGAAGTTTTGTGGCTCGACAAGCTGTATCTGCCGTTCTTGCGCCCCCTTTACGATGGCCTGCGCCAGGGGGTGCTCGGAGCCCCGTTCGGCCGAGGCGACCAACCGCAGGAGCGTCTCTTCCTGCATATCGTCGGCGGCGATGACGTCCGTCAGGGACGGCTCGCCTCGGGTGATGGTGCCGGTCTTGTCCAGGACTATGGCCTCTATGCGATGGGCCATCTCCAGCGCCTCCGCGCTCTTGATCAGGATGCCGCGCTCAGCCCCCTTGCCTGTGCCCACCATGATGGACGTCGGAGTAGCCAGACCCAGGGCGCAGGGGCAGGCAATTATCAGGACGGACACGGACGCTACTAGGGCTAGTGTGAGAGCGGTCTCGGTGGCGCCCAGGTACCAGCCTACGAACGTGGCGATGGCGAGAATGATGACCGCCGGCACGAAGTAGCTGGTGACCCGGTCGGCGACCCGCTGAATGGGCGCCTTGGAGCCCTGCGCCTGCTCCACCAGCTGGATTATCTGGGAGAGCATGGTATCCCTGCCTACCTTGGAAGCGCGGAACTTGAAGGCCCCGGTCTTGTTGAGCGTCGCGCCGATGACCTCTTCCCCTTCGCCCTTGGTAGTCGGGATGCTCTCTCCGGTCACCATCGATTCGTCCAGCGTGGACCGCCCCTCGACGATGATCCCGTCGACCGGCACCTTCTCCCCCGGCCGAACGAGGATAACGTCACCCACCCCCACCTCCTCCACGGGGATGTCTTCCTCCGCACCGTCGCGCACCACGCGGGCGGTCTTCGCCTGGAGGCCCATCAGCTTCTTGATGGCAGCGCCCGCCTGGCCTTTGGCCCGCGCCTCCAGCAGGCGTCCCAGGAGGATCAGGGTAATGATGAGAGCGGCGGTGTCATAGTAGACCTGAACCAGGTTCTCGGGCAGCAGTTGGTCGAAGAAGGTGGCGATGATGCTGTAGCCGAAGGCAGCGGTGGTGCCAACTGTGATGAGGGTGTTCATATCCGCCGTACGGTTCCGCAGGGAGGCCCAGGTTGCGCGATGGATGGGCCAGCCGACCCAGAGGTAGGCGGGGGCGGCGAAGAGGAAGAGGAACCAGAACTCGCTCATCACATTCGGCAGGAAGCCGAACCACTCCTCGAAGCTCCCGAGAAAGACGATGACGGAGAGGACGGCTCCCAGGGCGACGCGGCGGGTGAGATCGCCGATCTCGCGGCGTCGGGCCTCGGCCTCACGGTCGGCCACATCCTGAGGCGGTGCCTCATCCTCGCGTAGCTGTGCCCGATAACCGGTGCTCTCCACCTCACGCACCAGCGCTTCGGGTTTGACCTGGCCCGGGTTGTAGGCCACCTTAACCCTTTCGGCTGCGAAGTTGACGTCGACGCCCTCTACGCCCGGCAGCCTGTCCAGCGCGCGCTCGATGTTCACCACGCAGGTGGGGCAGGTTACGCCGCCGCCGAAGATGGCGATCTCGGCCTCCGCCGGCGCCCGGTCTGGCTGCGGCGTAGGATCGTCTGCCGGTTGCTTCTCCTGATGGCTGAACACCGCCCCAGCGCCATCCGCGGGCAGAGGGGTTTCATCCTCTGTCTCCGCCCCGTCCTCGGTGACGATGAGCTTGCCGTGGACCATGCTCATATGACAGCTGAAGCCGAACTCGCCCGCTTCTTCGGGGACCAACTCCAGGGTGGTGGTGGCGAAGGCGGGCAGGCTCTTGCTAACCTTGAGGTCCGGGAAGATCACCCGCGATGTGCAGTCTGTCCCCTCGCGGCGGTCGAACTTGATTCGCAGGGGAACACCCTTGCGGGCGCGGATGACGTTGGGCGAATAGCCGCCCTGGACGACCACGGTTACTTCCTGGACTCCGCCGGCCACTCTCGCCTCGGCCGCCGCCCGCTTGCCGAAGAAGAACCAGCCCAGGAACCCGGAAAGGCCGATGGCCCCTACGACGACTAGGACGTCAGCGAGCACGATAGACACCTCCTGCTAGCGCGAACAATAATACGGCTGGGCGGGACGGAAGCCCATTGCGAACAAAAATCTTAACGCAGGCGGGCATGCTTCGATACCCTTCGCCGTTGGGCCAAACCGGCCGAGTAGACCAGCAGCGGCCGCAACGGGCCGACCTTGCGCAAAAGCCCCTGGTAGGTGGTTTCGCCGCGGATCAGTTGGCAGAAGGCGTACCAGAAGCGCTGGCTGTGGCGCAGCAGGGCCACGTAGAGTGGCGGTGCATAGTGGAACAGCTCCTGGAGCTTGCGGGAGGCTGTCAGCTCCGGCTGCAGGCGGCGCTCCACCGCTCTCTGATAGGGCGATAGGTCGGTGGCCTCCCCGGCCAGATAGGCCATGATGGCGTCGGCGGCCAGGCGGGCGCTGAGGAAGGCCATGTGGATGCCCTCGCCGGTGAGGGGGTCGATGAGTCCGGCGGCGTCGCCCACTGCCAGCAGCGGTCCCCGGGCCACCGGGGTGCCGGGGACGCGCATGGGCAGGTGGTGGCCGCGCAGGTTCTCCAGCTTGGCGGCGTCGAAGCCGTAGCGGCGGCAGAGGTCGGCCAGCTTGGGCCGCAGGGTGAGGGCGGCGTACTTCCAGACGCCGACGCCCAGGTTCAGGTGGTCGCCCTTGGGGAACACCCAGCCGTAGCCGCCGGTCCACCCACCCAAGTCCAGGGCGATCAGTTCCCGCCACTCAGCCGGGACGCTCGGCGAGAAGGGAAGGTTGCCCTCCAGGGCCACTGCCTCCTCGAACTGGGGCCGCAGGCCGCCGCTGCGGCCACTGATCCCGTTGGCCCCGTCTGCGGCGATGAGGGTGCGGGCCCGGTAGGCCCCACCCCGGCTGCGCAGGGTGACCTGACCGTCTTCTACCTCCACTGCGCGCACCGCCTCGCCGTCGTGGAAATCGCTTCCGGCCTCGCAGGCCGCCTCGGCCAGGAAACTGTCCAGCCGACAGCGCTGCGTCATGTAGGTCCAGGGCTGCCGGTACCAGCGGTCGAAGGCGGGACCGAGGCCGAGGAAGAAGCGGGCGCCATAAACGGTGCGCTCGATGACCGGCGAAAGGTCCAGGTCCAGGTAGGCGGCGGCGCGGATGGTGACGCCGCCGCCGCAGGGCTTGTCGCGGGGGAAGCGGGCGCGGTCCAGCAGGAGGACGGAGGCCCCCCGCTGGGCCAGGAGGCGCGCGGCGGTGCTGCCGGCCGGCCCGGCTCCCACCACGATGACATCGTAGAGCATGCTAGACGCCTCCCTTCCATACGAGCGGCCACAATTATACCGCTAGGTGCGCCGCAGACATCGACGACGTCGGGTGCCCTGATCCGGCGGCAGTCGACGTGCGGATGCTATCGACGCTCAGTTGAGCCGAGAGCTCGTTCCAGAAGTCTTCTCTGGCCATCTAGGGCCTCCATCTACCTATCGGGACGCGCTCAGCGAATGAACCGTCCCCAGCTACCGTAGCGCTCTCCCACCGGTCCGCGCGGCAGGCTGAGGACGATCAGGACGGCGCCCACTACAACATCGTTAATGGCCGAGCCCGTCGTGGACCCGTTAAGCAGCCAGGGGGCCACGATAAACCAGGCGCCGAAGAGGACATTGATGAAGCGGAGGGCACGGCCTACATCCGCCCAGGAGATGATTGCGACGGCCACAACCAGCGCTCCGATCACATGGGCGCTGTCAGCAGCGCTGCCGTCAGACCCGAAGATAGAGGGTGAGGCCATCAGCCATATGCCCAGCGCGGTGCTTACGAGCAGCGTCCAAGGCAGCGCCACACCCCAGACCATTGCCTGTGGCGTGACCACGTCTGGATGAACCGGGCGCTCGTCCCTGGTATCAGATGGCAGCGTGCCGCCCAGCCAGAAGGCGTTCCACAGCGACTCGCCCGCCCGACGGGCTTTGACGAGAAAATCGCCCATGGCGACCACCTCGTCCAAAGTGAACGCGATCATGATCAGCATCGCCAAGCCCGTGAGTAGGCAGGGCGTGCACCAGGAGCCAACCGCTACCGGTTGGAGGACGATCAGCGTGACGCTGACAATGCCTAGCGGCACAACCAGGATGCCGAAAAACATCACCATCCAGGGCATCGTGCGCCAGCGCTGCCTGTCACCCATGAAGGCCATCAACCCCTCGATCATGTACGCCACCGCGCCCAAGCCTGCGTCGGAAATGGGGAACCCCTCCGACACGTCCGAGCCGAGCACTTGCTCTGTGCCATCACCGAAGAGGGGGTCCCATGCGGAGTCGATGTAGCCCAGCTGAAAGGCGGCCATATAGCGCGACAGGGCGAAGCCGAAGAACGCCAGGGCGATAATCGGCGCCCGTTGCGGCCAGGTCGAAGGATTGTACGACCAGCCGGGCGGCACGTCCGGGCCCGGGAGCATACGCATACCCGGCATTCCCGGCATAAGCAGCACGAAGGTGATGACAAGCGCGCCGGAGAGCGTGTCGTTGGCGTAGGCTACAGCCGAAGGGGCGAACACGAGTGGCGCAAACAGGAGCCACACGCCAACTAGAGAGTTCGCCCAGGGCGCCCACGCAGGCCGTCGCACGAGCGTTACCGTGGCGAAAGCCATGATAAGCGCGCCGCTGACGATGTCGCTCCAGGTTTGACCTTGATCCTCGTAGCCGAGTGAGACCGGGCTGGTCATCAACCACGCGCCCAGAAGAATGGCGGCGAAGAAGTGCGCCCAAGGCGTCGCAAGGCCGTGCGCCATTCCCTCCATGCCGCCCGGTTCGGCCGCCATGCCTTCATGACCCGACATGCCTGTCATGGCGTCAGGCCCGTTGCTTTCGCTGGCCGGCATCGCTTGGTCTGTTTGGTGGCTGCCCGCGTCGGGCCCCTCAGCGGCTGAGTCAGGCGGAGGCGCGCCCTGCCCGGGGCGGCGGTGCTCGTCGCTCATCAGGCGCTCTCCGGCGGTCGTTCGGCTTCCTGCTGCAGCCAGCGCGGGGCCTCCAGGTCGTTCTCCTCGTACCAGCCGAGTGGGTCCGCCTTGAGGGCCGCGATCATCTTGGGCAAGGTCTCGCGTAGCGAGTGCCTGGGCTCCCAGCCCAACAGGTTGCGCGCGCGCCCTATATCGAGGGCGTAGTGGTCATTGGCGCGATCGATCATCCACGGGCGGATGAATGACTTGGAACCTGGGAGCTTATCCAGCAACCAGGTCCCAACCTTCGTCAGTGGCCCTAGCTGGGTGGGGATTTCGAGCGTTTCCCAATTCTGGCCGTGGATCAGACGGGCAAACGTGTGCTGGAGCTCGTCGTAGCCGAGCGTCTCCGGCTCGCCGATCAGGAGGGGCAGCTCCGGTGGCAGCTCGGCGCGCCGCTCGACGGTTAGCTCAATGGCGTCTACCACGTCATCCATGTGAACGAAGGACTGGCCGTGGGAGGTCGAGCCAGAGTAGAGACGGCTGGTGAACTGTTTCTGGTGAATGCGCTGGATCTGATTGGCCAGCGGGATCGAGTGGCACAGATCATCGTAGACGCCGGCGATGCGATGGAACATGGCAGGTATCTCGCCCCGCAGCTCCGTTATTACCGCCTCCGTCCGCACCTTCGACGCCGGGTACGCCCACGTAGGTCCGATCGGCCAGTCCTCGTTGATGAACTGGCCAGGCTCCGCCGACTCGTGCACGAGCATGGTGCTAGAGAAGAGAAACTGCTCTACCTGGAAGTCGAGTTCGTGCAGCGTGTGCAGCAGGCGCCCGGTGCCGTTGATCGTAATCTCCTCGTATTTCGTGCTCGGCTTGCCGAAGAAGTCGTAATAAGCGGCGAGATGGATCACGGCGGCCACGTGCGAGCCGTGGTGCTCGCGGATGACCGTCATTCCCTCCCGCACGTTCTCGTCCGACGTGATCTCGACGGGGACGTAGACGCAGCCGGGCGGCGGCGGGTTGGGAGCTTTGCGGTCGAAGCCGACTACATCGCCGTAACGTCCGGCGAAGCGGCGCATGACCGCGTCTCCGATCCTCCCGTTCGATCCCGTGACGATGATGATGCCGTTGTCAGGTTTCATTCGCTGGCCTCCCGGACGGCGTGGCCGCCATATTCCTTACGGAGCACCGCATCACCTTGGCGCTGAACGATTCAGCCTGGCGCGCCGGGAATGGGGATGGACATCTTTGCCTCCTTCTTGTCTGGCATCCGCCATTTTGGTCCCGCGCCGCCGCTGCGGTGTGCCTATCACGGTATACGGGCGGCCTCGCCCAGAACCATGATCGCTTCTATCTAGCCCAGCAGGTACTTCAGCCACGGCATCTTCTTCACCGTCTCCGTTCGCTCGAGATAGGAGTCAATGCCGAGGATGCGGCCGGCGCCCAGGGCTCCCAGCAAGGCGAGAATACCGAAGTAGATGAAACGATCATCTATGAAAGGGTGGTGCTCCGGCCACAGCTCTGCCAGATAGAACATCAGCATCATAAGCGCCCCGAAAAACGCGCCCACTCGCGTGAACAACCCCAGGATCAAAGAGAAGCCGATCAGGATCTGACCCCAGATCACCAGCGGGTCGATGACGTCGACCGCAGTCTGGTTGGTGCCCATATCGACGAATATATCCTTCAGCGGCCCCTTACTGGCGTTGGCAAGGAAGCCCCCTGCGGAAAAGTCAGTGATCAGCTTGTCGAATCCCGACCAGATCAGAAAGAATCCCATGACCAATCGGCCAGCGAGGGTCAGGAACGGCAGGACTGTATCAGCGTGCGTGAACTCGAACGTCCGCCCCAGCGCTGTCACTGTGTAGGTAGTCTCCTTCATTTGACCCGCCTCCTTTCGTCTCGCGATAGACAGAAGCATACGATAGTCCTACCCGGATGACAAATCAGGTTAGGGGTGTCTGGGGAGCCATCACGACACCGCCAGGTCCATCTTGATCTGCTCGAACTCCTCGCGAGTGATATCGCCCCGGGCGTACCGCTCCTCGGCGATGTCTAGGGCTGCGGGCTGAGGAGCGCCAGGCCTTCAGGGACTGAAGCCGGAACAGTGTCTAGCACAGCGCTCTCACCAATGGCGGCCGCTGTGGAGGCCGTTCCGCCAGTATCGTAGGCCAATGCGCCGGCCGTCCAAGCAAACGCCGTGCCCAGTACGACCGTCGCGAGGACAGTGGCCCGGAGAGCCATCCACTTAAATTGAGCGGGCATTGTCTTCCTCCTCGCCTGCTTGTTTATCGGCGGCTGCGTAAGCCGGTGAGCTCTAGGTGACGTGCGGCGCGGCGGCGCCGGCAGTTTCCTTTCTCTCCTCTTTCTTGATCAGCTCGTTGTAGTGGTTAGCCACCTCGGCCGAGTAGTAGATCGCCGGTGCCATGAAGACTACGAAGGTAGCGCCGATAGCAATCATGAAGGCCCCCATGCCGATGACTAGATCGGAGACCTTGAACCCCATCACAGCCAGGTTAAGGCTGGTGCGGAGGTTGGCTGCCGTGAAGGCCGTCTCGCGCAACGGGTCATCGCGGTCCAGTTCTGCGTACGTCAAGCCGCCCGTGATGGCGAGAGAGTGCTCCTCGATGACGTCGGCCTGTGCCTTGGCCGTCGCGGCACTGTTGACCTGGACGTTCGGGATGCTCGCGTCTTCTGCAGTGATGATGTTCTCAGCGACGATCGCGTCCCGGACCTCGTTCTTGGCGTTCTGACCCTCTGTCATCATGTAGACGCCGGACGCCACGAACACGACTCCGAGCATCAGTGGTGCGACCCAGATCCAGTGCCTGACCACTTTCGCCCAGTTCCCGAGTTTCATGTCTAACCTCCTCTTAAGACTGGCCCGATGTTCGCTCTGTCCCTACATTGACGATCCTAGAGGTCCTCTGTGCAGGCGCTGTCAACTCCGAAGCGCCAGACGTCAAGAACTCGTGAGTGTGCGTGTGAAAGTCGGGACTCGCGTACGGATAGAGGCTCCGCGAGGAGGATGCGAACTAATCCGAGCTCGTCTCTGGTTGCTATAATCGAACGGCCAGCGGCCAATTTAACAGGAGGTCGAACGCTTGACGAGAATCGGTTCCCCTCCAGCGCGACGCATGTAACACTTGAGTACTCTGGAAGAAGCACGTGAGCAGCGACAAGCGAACTACTAGAAGAACAAGCAGCGAACGCAAAAGGCGTCGCGAGAGGTCCGCGCGCACTGAGGACGAGGCCGCGATCAGCGCGCCCAAGCGGGCCGAAGAGGCCTTGCAGGACGCTGGACAGCTGCGCGCCATTCTGGACAACACCACGGCCGTCATCTTCGTCAAAGACGCTCAGGGTCGATATCTTCTCATCAACCGTCGCTACGAAACCCTATTCCACGTTAGCAGAGAGCAGGTCGAAGGCAGGACCGACCACGACATCTTCCCGAAGGAGGTGGCTGACGCATTCCGCGCCAACGACCAAGAAGTACTCCGAACAGGAACGGCTTCGGAGTGGGAGGAGCTCGTCCCTCAGGACGACGGAGTGCACACGTACATCTCCCTCAAATTCCCGCTCCACGATTCTGCGGGCGTTCCCTACGCTGTCTGTGGCATCGCCACCGACATCACCGAGCGCAAGCGGGCCGAAGATGCGGTTGAGGAGGAGCGGCGGCGTCTTGCGACTCTGGTGGACGCGTCTCCTGCGGGCATCGTCGTGGCGGACGCCAACGGTCGTGTCCTCGTCGTAAACCGGGAGGCGGAGCGCATCCTTGGCCTCACATCTGAGCCGGACGACCGGCTGGAACGCTATGAGCAGGCGGCGGTGTATCAGCGGCCAGACGGGAGTGTGTACAGGCCAGAGGAGCTTCCTCTCCAACGCGCGCTGCGCGAAGGCGAAATCGTGCAGGCTGAGGAGATCATCTTCGAGTTGCCAGACGGACGTAACGTGCCTACCCTCGTTAACGCCGCCCCTGTATATTCCGCAACTGATCAGATCGTGGGAGCCATAGCGGTCATCCAGGACATCACTCCGCTGGAGGAGGTCGAAAGGCTCCGGGGCGAGTTCCTGGGCCTGGTGAGCCACGAGCTGAAGACGCCCTTAACAGCAATTAAGGGGTCGGCGGCGATGGCGCTGGGGACTCGCGAACCCTTGGACGACTCGCAGTCCCGGGAACTCTTCCAGATCATCGACGAGCAGGCCGATCGGCTGCGGGACATGGTGGACAACCTACTGGACATGACCCGTATCGAGGCTGGCTCCCTATCGGTCAACCCAGAGCCGACGAACCTGCGCGCGGTAATTGAGGAGGTCCAGACCACCTTCGTCCGCAACGGCGGCCCCCAGAAGCTCCAACTGAGCATTCAGGACGACCTTCCCGCAGTCAAGGCGGACCGGCGCAGAATCATCCAGGTCCTGTCGAACCTTCTGAGCAACGCGTCCAGACTCTCCCCGCCAACGGCGCCGATCAACATAGAGGTGGAGCAGGATGCCACTGAAGTGACGGTACACATCCGGGATCATGGTCGGGGGATCGCCGAAGAGAGACTGCCTCACCTATTCAAGAAGTTCTCGCGCGTGCACGAGGAGACTGGACTTTCGGGCACCGGCCTGGGACTCGCCATCTCCAAGGGGATTGTAGAGGCCCATGGTGGGCGCATCTGGGCCGAGAGCCCCGGCGAGGGTCAGGGGGCTACGTTCAGCTTCACCTTACCGGTAGCGGAGGCGAGCGCTGCCTCGATGTCGGAGACTGCGCGCAGGACGGCGCACCTGGGGAAGGTCAGCCGGGCCGGCGAGCGGACTCGGATCCTGGCAGTGGACGACGAGCCTCAGATCCTCCGTTACCTTCAGCGATCCCTGGACGAGGCAGGATATCAGCCCATCGTGACCAGTGACCCGTCCCGCGTAGCCGAGCTGGTCGAATTGGAGGAGCCTGATCTGATCCTGTTGGACTTGATGCTCCCAGGGACCGACGGCTTTGCTCTGCTCCGGCGGATCCGCGAGTTCTCGGGGGTGCCAGTCATCTTTCTCACGGCCAGCAACAAGGAGGAGGATACGGTCCGCGCCCTCAAGATGGGAGCCGACGACTACATCACGAAGCCCTTCTCGCCCTCGGAGCTGCTGGCTCGAATAGAGGCGGTCCTCCGGCGGCGGCTCCTACCCGATGTGATGGAGGCGCGGGCACCCTACGTGGTAGATGACCTGACCATCAACTTCGCGGAGCGATACGTCACAGTCGGGGGCCGAACGGTCTCCCTATCCGCCACCGAGTACAAGCTGCTGTATGAACTGGCGATCCACGCTGGCCGGGTCCTTACTCACGACCAGATGCTGCAACGCGTGTGGGGACTAGAATACTCAGGGGAGACCGGGCTGCTCCGTTCCTTCATCCGCAACCTGCGCAGGAAACTGGGTGACGACGCAAGACATCCCAGATTCATCCTGACGGAGCCGCAGGTCGGCTACCGCATGCCGAAGCCCCAGTCCTAGGGGCTTCCCGTCCCCGGGGTAGAAGCCAACTTTTTGGCCGCGGGCCCCGCTAGCACTTCTCTCTGACCTCGGGCGTTCACGCCTCTTTGACGCCACCCACCCTGGACGTTCACGTGCTGTGCACTTCCCGCCTCTACCGTTGGAGGTGAGATGAGTGCCAAGCAGACGGTCCGCGACCGGCCACCGAGGGTCCTCGTGGTGGAGGACGACCCGGCTATAGCCAAGATGCTCCGATTCTCCCTGCGTGCCGCCGGGTTCGATGTCGCTGCGGTGACGGCCGGCGCCGAGGCGTTGAACATCCTCAAGGAGCAAGGAGCCACCGATGCGGTGGTCCTCGACATTGGCTTGCCGGACGGTCTGGGGAAAGCGATCATCGACCGGCTCCGCCAGACCAACGAGCTCGATCGCCCTGTCTGGGTGGTCATATCTGCCCTCGACCGCGACGAGGCAGCTGGGCGGTATGGGCCCCTGGGGAGTCACTTCCTGGGCAAGCCCTTCGACCCCTGGGACCTCATCAGGATGCTGGAAAAGCTTCTGGAGGCTAGGAGGGAGCGTAATGGGGCTTCCCCGGCCGACACGCCTAAAGGGAGGACGCCATGATGTGGCTCAAGGCATGCTCACGCTGTGCAGGAGACCTGCTCCTGCAGTCGGATTTCTACGGTTCCTACGTCGGCTGTCTCCAATGTGGCTACATCCTTCACCCCGAGGAAGAGCTGCCGCTCACAAGCCCGCTGGCAACCGTGAAGGTGGAGGCCGGGATCTCGCCTAACCGAGCGGTGTAGTGAAAGGAGGAACACAAAATGGAATGGAGAGCACTTCCGTCGGTGGACTGGTGGATCGTCATCGCCGCCGTCCTCTGGTCCGTCTTGTGGGTCACAGTCGTCTATCTGCTTCTCTCGACCCTAGCCTATCTGCGGGGTCGGATCAAAGGGGTCCGAGCTGGCCCGCTGCAGCAGCCTGAGCAGCGATTCGGAGACACACCCGGGATCTGGTAGAGGTTATGGCTAATGATCGTCATCTGGCGTGACTGGAAGGGCGAGCTCTACGCCTACTGCAGCCGGGAGTGCCAGCGCCGCTACGAGGTCTGGGTGTGCAACCCCAGCTACCTGTTCGAGAAGGCGACCTGGACGGATGCCAGCTTCGGCTGCATCTGGTGCGGCGGCGACCTGACGGAGGGAACCGAGTGGCTTGTCGGGGAGCCGCTAGTGGAAGCAGCAAGCACCATGTGAGGATTACCGAAGTATCACCGGTCAGTCGAATCAGATAAAGGAGGGCCACAATGGCACTAGCGATGAAGGAGAGCAGCTACGCGGTCACCCTGCCCGTGCTGAACCGGACCTTCGAGTTCAAGTTCTCTGCAGCGTTGCTGCCGGCCATGGTGCTTGCCGGCCGGCTGACGTTCGGGTTCTACTTCTTGTGGTCGGGGTTCGATAAGCTCATCACGAACTTCTCCGCCGCGGGCTTCCTTGCCAACGCAAGCCAAGGCCCGCTGAAGGGGATCTTCGTGGACATGGGCACCAGCACGGCGGCGGTGAATGTCATCGACCCGCTGGTGGTCTGGGGCCAGATCCTGATCGGCTTCGCGCTGTTCTTCGGGGTCTTCTTCCGCTTCGCCCTGCTCATGGCCGCAACCCAGATGTTCCTGTTCTACCTGCCGCAGCTCTGGCCTGAGCACAACCCATTCCTGAGCGAGCACATCTTCTACATCGGCGCCTTCGCCGTGCTGGGAGCGCTGGGCGCGGGCCGCGTCCTTGGCGGCGACGCCCTGATCGAGAAGCTTGAGCCGGTCAAGAAGAACCCTGCTCTGAAGTGGTTGATGGGTTAGCCGCCCTCTGCCCTAGGGGAGTCAACCCCGCTCCCCCAGGGCAGCCTCTTAGAAGGGAGTAGAGACTGTTGATGAGGTGCGAAATGGTTGCTGAACCGCGCGGAAAGGTTGCTCCAGACCGTAATGAGGCCGCAAACGCCTTGGCTGAGATGCCGTACGGGCTCTACATCGTGGGCTCAAGGATGGGGGATGAGCTCAACGGGATGATGGCCGACTGGGTCATGCAGGTCTCGTTCAGCCCCCGACTCATAGCGGTGGCCATCGAGATAGATGCCCGGACGCTGATGAACATCCGGGCCTCTGGCGTGTTCACCGTCAACCTCCTGGCCGAGGATGGGATAAACCTAGCGGCAAAATTCGCCCAGCCATATTACGGGTCCAAGATCCGCGGCCGGGCCGGTACCGCCGTGGCCGAGATACATCACAAACTCGAGGCGGTGGACTACCGGCTAGGAGAAGAGACCGGCTGTCCCATCTTGAAGGAGGCGCTCGCCTGGTTTGAATGTCGAACAGTGAGCCTGGTGCCAATCGGCGATCACGTGCTGGCGGTGGGGCGCGTGCTGAAGGCCGCCGTAGAGCGTGACGCGGAGCCACTGACAACTAGCGTTACAGGTTGGCCCTATAGCGGATAGCTCACTAGGACTGACCCGCCCTGTAACTCCTGCTGGGCTAAGGTCCCCGATGTTAGCTACCTGCCCACCAGCTTCGTACCCGAACGCGGCGAGGTTGAAGATCGCCGGAGCACCGGATTGGAAGTCAGGGAGTCTATTGCACGCACTACTTGACTTCTGCTCGCCGCCGAGGGACGAATGAATCCAACGTAGTGGATTGCTCTTCGGCGGTCCTCCCTTGCGCGACTCGAGACAGCGGTAGGCGCCGTCGGCCGGGACCCGATTTCACCCTGTTTTTACCCCGGTTTCACCCCGATTTTTGAATCTGAGGCCATAACAATTAGGCCCAACCAGGGTTCTTCCCAA
This sequence comes from Chloroflexota bacterium, assembly GCA_022561095.1. Lineage (GTDB taxonomy): Bacteria > Chloroflexota > Dehalococcoidia > SM23-28-2 > RBG-16-64-32 > JADFNQ01. The sequence goes on from JADFRV010000027.1 coordinate 13,587, forward strand.
GCAGAGGGCCACGGGTTCGATCCCCGTCGCCCGCTCCAATAATAGAAGAGGGGTCATTTAGATGGATGTCAAGCGACGACCATCTGCTTTCTAAGCAGAGGGTTGTGATAATATCACTCGGCTGGGGAAGGGTGGCGATATCCTGGCGTCGGAGGCGGTCTGGCAGATCGTGGCGGGGAAGAAATTCCCGTTTTCGGACCTCGGTGAGACTACTATGCGCGGGTTCGATGACCGAGTGCACATATATCAGGTAAGCTGGCGCGAGGCGTAGAGACCTACTTCAGCCGCCTCAGACGGTCTGGCACCATCCGCTTCTGCTCCTCCGCGACCCCGCCTACCCCGCCTTGGCGACGCCGCGCACGTAGAAGACCACGCCGTCCAGCTGGGTCCGGTCTGTGGCTACGAAGTAGGTGAGGTGAGGCGTGTCGTTGCTGTCCAGGGCGAGGCCGATGGTCTGACCGAAGGGGTCGCCGTCCGCCTGGAGGACGGTCTCTATCCGCCACCCGTCGGCCTGGCGCCAAGCGAGCTTGATGGTCTGTTGGTCTGAGTAGGCGATGACGGGGTTGCCCTGAGAGTCGAAGGCCAGGGAGATGATGTTGCGAGCGCCGGTCATGCCCAGCAGGAGGCTATCGAGCCGGTCCACTTCCTCGATGCTCCAGGCGCCGTTCTCGAACAGGGCGTACTTGATGGCGCCGGCGGAGTCGCCGTCGCGTTGGAGGTAGGCGACGTGGGGGCGGTCGCCGACGTCGAGGAGCATGTCGGCGAACAGGCCGACGTCGCCGTCCGTGTCGATGGCGGTGACCGTCCAGTCGGAGTCGGTTCGGGAGGCGTACATTAGGTCGGTGGACTGGTCGTTGTAGAAGGTGGCGTGAGGGTTGCCAGCGGAGTCGAGGGCGATGGTGGTACCGAACTCGTACATGAGGGGGCCGGAGCCCACCTGCTGGACGGTCCAGTTGTCGCCGTCGAAGAAGCCGTACTCGAGGCCGACATCGGACCCGAAGCCGGAGGGGTCGATGGAGATGGTGTGAGGCCGGCCGTCGGCGTCGAGGGCGAGGGCGCTGTCCCAGCCGTCGTGTCCGGGGCTCTCCGTGCGCAGCACCAGCCACTCGCCGGCGTCCAGGTCCTGGGCCAGGGCCACCACCTGGTCCTCGAAGTCGTGGTTGTGGTAGGCGATCCAGGGGACGCCGTCCGCGTTGATGGCGATCTCCAGGGGGAAGTAGAAGTAGCCCTCGGCGACGGTGGAGGTGACGGTGGTGTCGCTGATGAGGGAGTGCTTGACGAAGCCGGGCTGAGCCTCGAGGCCGTAGGCGAGGTGGGCGCGACCCTGGGCGTCCAGGGCGAGGTCAGGCCTGACGCCGCGCTGAATCTCCAGCACCTCCCAGTCGAAGTCGCCCTCGCCGGTCACCGTCTGGGTGCCGGAAGCAGGCTCGGCGGCGGGCGTGTCGCCGGTCGGCGGCTCTCCGCCCCCGTCGCCGCCGTTGCCGTTGCAGGCGACGGCGATGAGCGCTACGGCGGTGCCGACGAGAGCGAGCCCGAGGGCCCAGCGACGCTTGGGTGTCATCCGTGTCTCCTCCCCAACGATAGGTGCGCTTGTGGTACCACTAGTTCTTACGCTGGTGAAGCTGAGAGAGATTAGGCGCCGGGGAGAAACCTTCGGGCAGGTCCTCGAGGAACCCTACCAGATGTCGCCCACGTTGGCGCGCTCCGGCAGGCCGCGGCGCTCCCAGTAGCCTTTGCGGTCGTCGGCGACGAACTCCAGGCGCTGGACCCACTTGGCCCACTTGTAGCCGTACTTGCCGGGGATGGCCAGTCGCAGCGGGTAGCCCAGCTTGTTCACATGCTCGCCGTTCACGGAGTAGACCAGGAACGCCTCGTGCTTCAGCAGCTCCACCAGGGGGATGGTCTCGCGGTAGCCGTCGGCGCAGTGGAAGACGGCGCGGCGGGCGGTGTCTTGTACCTCAGTCAGGTCGATCAGGTGGCTGAGCGGCACGCCCTTCATGACGGTGTTGTTTCGAAATCCGCCTACGCAGTCCATGCGCACCTCTCGCTCCACCGCCGGCATCTCCAGCAGCTGATCGTAGCGGAGGACGAGCGGGTGGCCCACGGCGCCATCGATGGTCAGGGTAAAGGAACTCACGTCCACTTTGGGCACTCTCCAGAAGGATAGGGTGCCGACTTCCTCCAGCGGTGTTAACTCGTTCTGCCTCTCCACGCCCGTGAGCCGTTTCATGGCCAGAACCGAAATGATGAACGCCGCCGAGGCCACCCGCCGCAGCGGATAGGGTAGGATGATGAATGCGTAGTAGGACAGCCTGAGCGTGGCCCGCTTAAGCCAGCTGTCGCCCGCGTTGAAGCGGATGAACCAGCGGCTGACAGTGCTGCGATGTGCCATTCTGCTTAGAGATACGTCCGTAACGGGGGGAAAGCTTCCACCCATCGAAGAGCGTGATATCAACTTCTCTAGGGTTCTGTACCGACCACATTGTGAGTCCCTGGCTGGCATCGGAACGGAGTAAAGTGTGAGCGTAGAGAAGGAGGAGAGACAACCAATTGAAGGCGGATATATGAGCACGGTGGGAGCGGCTTAGAGACGGACACTGGAAGTCAGCTCCTTCCTCACGACGCACCGAAAACCGATGTGGCTCATCCCCGTATCGATCATCTGGGGCCGGCGCGCCGCCGGCCGGTAGCGCTGGCAATAGTTGTCGGCGCAGAGGAAAGAGCCACCCTTGATCACCTTTCGTGGGACCCTAAACTGCGGCTGCGCGAGATCGTAGCTGTCGTCTTCTGCTCCCCCCTGCGGATTGCTGGGTACGCAGCACGACTGATCGATGTCTTCGGGATGCTGGGCAGTGTACCAGTCGCTCGTCCACTCCCAAACGTTACCGGCCATGTCGTAAAGGCCGAACCCGTTGGGCGGGAAGGAGCCCGCAGACGCGGTGCCCTCGAAGCCATCGTCCAAAGTGTTCTGCCAGGGGAACTCGCCCTGCCACCAGTTGGCGAGCACCTTGCCGTCAGGGAATCGCTCGTCACCCCATGTGAACGTCGCGCCCTCGAGCCCACCCCGGGCCGCGCGCTCCCATTTTGCTTCTGTGGGCAACTCCTTTCCCACGCAGGTCGCGTACGCCTGGGCGTCCTCATAGGCGACGTGGACGACGGGGTGATCCAGGAGATCGATGATGGAACTGTCCGGACCTTCGGGATAACGCCAGCTCGCACCCGGGGTCCAGACCCACCACTGGCTCAGGTGGCGGAGATCGACAGGGCTGGGGGTCTTGTGGAACACCAGCGAGCCGGGTACTAGGTTCTCCGCAGGCGCATCGGGGAAATCGGATGCGTCGAGTTGACGCTCGGCCACAGTGACATATCCGGTCTCTTGGACGAATCTGTCGAACTGCTGGTTCGTGACGGTGTAGCGATCCATCCAGAAGCCGTCCACGGCTACGCTGTGGGCCGGCGCCTCCTCAGGGTAGTGGTTGCTGGAGCCCATTTGGAACGGGCCGCCTGGGATCCAAACCAGGTCTGGGCCTGGCGGTTTGGCTGGCGTCTCTCGCACCTCGCCGCGCAACGATCTTCTCGCAATGCCGCCGGCATGCGCCGCCGTCAGGCGCTCGTGATCCCCTGCTTCAGCTTATCCATGACCTGATCCACACTGAAGCTGGCGGCCTTCTGCCGCGGCGGGAACTCCTTGAAGGTGGCAAGAAATTCACCGACAAAGGTCTGTGCGGGGACGAGCAGAAAGGCGTGGTCGATCACCCAGTCCCAGTACGTATTCGACGTGACGTCGGCGAGCTCGAACGGATCGGTGCGCAGGTTGAAAATCTTCGGTATGCGCAGCGGTGTGAAGGGCTCTGCCCATATTTGCATCGTGCCTCTCATGCGCTGCTCCATGAAGACGAGCTTCCAGTTGTCGTAGCGGATCGCCACGAGGTCGCCGTCCAGAAGGGGCGCGTCCGCGAATACATTGAGCTTGCCGGCCGACTCGGCGTGCCGTTCGTGCGGGTCCTGGCCGGGTACGCGTGTCGCCGTCCGTTGGTGGGTTTCGAGCCCCGCCAACACGCGCTCGGGCGCATCGCCGCGGCCTGTCGCGAGCTGGATCTGCAGCTCTTGATCGCCCACTGTGGTCGTCTGGATGCGTCGCAAGAGCGGCGGCTGCTCAAGGCAGGCGCCAGCTGGGTCACCGATTTCGCGCCGCAGCGTGCGATGCTGGCGCGAGCGGATGCCGTGATTACCCATGCCGGGCTCAACACCGTGCTCGACGCGCTAGAAGCAGGGGTGCCAAGCCTTGCGTTGCCGATTGCTTTCGATCAGCCCGGTGTGGCTGCTCGGGTGGTGCATGCGGGCGTGGGCTTGAAACTCGACCCGCGCTTGGCCAGTCGTCGACGCATTGTGCAGGGGCTGCGGCGACTGCTAGGCGAGCCCGGCTTTGCCGAGCGTGCCAGGAAGCTGGGCGACGAGGTACGCACGGCCGGCGGGGCGCCGCGCCCGGCACGCGACGTGGTGCAGGGCTTCTATTCCGGGACCCAGACCGTCTTCGCCTTCCCCACCGGCGAGGCGCCGGCCCCGGAGATTCCCTGGAGCCTCCTCTTCGGATGGCTCGTTATTATCCTGATTGCCGCCAGCTATGCCCGATCGTCTCGCTTTCGCTACATGGTGCCGCGCTATTTCCTGGCCCACGGCTTCTACCGCGAGGCGATCCGTGAAGGACGGGAAGTGTTGCTCGGCGTCAGCGTCGTGTTGCTGGTGGCGCTGGCGCTGAGTGCGGGGGTGTTTGGCAGTGTCTTCCTGGAGGTGGTGCGGCACGAGGCAGCGTTCGAGTTGCTGTTTCGCGCCTTGCCGGAGCCGGCGCAACTCGTCGGGGTGGCGCTGCTGGCCCAGCCGTGGATGCTGGTGTTGCTGCTGGGCAGCTTCTACGCGCTGGACCTGGCCCTGTGGACGACGCTGCTCTCGTTCGCCTCGCGTCGGCGCCAGCCGCTGATTCCAGGACAGGCGCTGATGCTGGTGCTCTGGGCGCGCTGGCCGTTTCCGCTGCTGATGGTCGGCGCGATG